>JBHICX010000302.1:0-3327 GCA_046759805.1 Kiloniellales bacterium
TGGTTTCGACCTTGCATCCGGTACGACGGGCAATCTCGCCGATGCCGAGGCGCGGGGCTTGGGATGGGGACATGGCAGCCTCACGAATTTGTGGCTTGAACCTGTAGTCACTACAGGTTCTATACTGCCTCATCAAGCGAATTCGCCGCGAGGCAGCCATGAGCGAGGACATTCGCTTCGACGCCACCGACGCCAGGCTCGGTGCAGGCGAGACCGCGCAGCGGACGGTGCTGGCCGGCGGCGGCGTGCTCGGCGCGCTGGCCATGACGTCCTGTTGCATCCTGCCGCTGGTGCTGTTCAGCCTGGGGGTGACGGGGGCGTGGATCGGCAATCTGGCCGCGCTCTATCCCTACAAGCTCTATTTCTTCGTCCCGGCGGTGGGCTTCCTCGCCGGAGGATTCTACAAGGCCTATCGCAAGCCGGCGGCGAGCGAATGCGGCCCCGAGGGCGCCTGTGCCGTGCCGCCGATGTTCGATCGTATCAATAGGATAGTGTTATGGGCCGCGAGCGTCCTGGTGCTGGCCGCCCTGGCGTTTCCCTACGTAGTACCCGCGTTCTTGGACAGCTAGGGAGAAACACTCGATGAAACGCATCGTTGTCGTGATCGCGCTTCTCGCATCGCTGCTGGCCGGCGGGGCCTCGGCGCAAGAGGTGGGCCGGACGGTCAAGTTGAAGGTGGACAACCTGTGGTGCGCCTCATGCAACTACATCGTGCGCCAGGCGCTCATTCGGACGCCGGGGGTACTGGAGGCCAAGTTCATCGCTCGCACCGACATTGTCGTGACCTATGATCCGACCAAGGCCGACCCACAGACCCTGATCGCGGCCACCACGAACTACGGTTTCCCGTCCCAGGTCCTGGTCCAATAGGACCGCTAAAACGACCAACGCCATGAGCGACAAACCGCCCGCCGCACTCATCGCCGCCGTCATCGGCGCCCCCTTGATGGTGGTGTGCTGCGTGTTCGGCCCGGCGGTCATCGCTTGGGTGGTCGCCTGGGCGTCGGGATGGGTCGCCGGCCTCGGCGTCGCGGCCAGCACCGGGCTGGCCATCGTCGCCGCCATGGTCGTATACGGACTGGCGCGCCGGAGAAGGGCGAAAACCGCCCCTAGCCGCGGCGTCGGCCGGCGAACCGAGATGGTAAGCGATCGGTCATGAACCACCGCGAGGGTCCGTCATGACCGGCACGTCTGACACTTGTTGCGCCGGTGCCGGCGATGGCGCGTCGTTCGACCTGGCGGTCATCGGCGCCGGGTTCGCCGCCGTCACGCCGCGAACGCGGTGGCCGCGTCCGCCGGCCGGTAATTCATCGTCGCCTTGATGAATTTGCGTCCGGCTCGAACCACCGATTCGTCGAGATCTTTAAAGGAAACCGATCATGCGTACGACGACCCTGCGCGTTACCGGCATGACCTGCGATCACTGCGCGCGCACCGTCGAGGGGGCGCTGAATGAACTGCCGGGGGTGATGGCCCGGGCTTCCTACGACGAGGGTCTCGCCTGGGTGGACTCCAAGACAGGAATCGACGCCAAGAGCCTGGTAAGGGCGGTAAGAGCCAAGGGCTACGGCGCCTCTGTCGTCGACGGGACCGGCACCGGTCCGCGCCGGCGCGGCGGGCGTGGTTCGCGCATCGCCATCATCGGTAGCGGCTCTGCCGCGTTTGCGTGCGCGATCCGCGCCGCCGAGGAAGGCGCGCGGGTGACGTTTGTCGAGGCGAATACGCTCGGCGGCACCTGTGTCAACGTCGGCTGCGTCCCGTCCAAGATCATGATCCGCACCGCCCATATTGCTCACCTGCGGGCACAGAATCCTTTCGAGGGCCTGGGGGCATGCAAGCCGGCCATCCAGAGATCGGCACTGGTCGCCCAGCAGCAGGCCCGGGTCGACGAACTGCGGTACGCCAAGTACCAGAGCATCCTCGACGCGAACGCCAACTTGTCCCTGATGCGCGGGTTCGCCCGCTTCAAGGATGCTCATACCCTGGTGGTGAAGTCGGGTGACGGAAGCGAGCATACACTCCGGGCCGACCACATCCTCATCGCTACCGGTGCCACGCCCATGGTCCCGCCAATCCCTGGGCTGAAGGACACGCCTTACTGGACGTCCGACGAGGCCCTGGTCGCCAACGAAATTCCCGAACACCTTGTCGTGCTCGGCGGATCGGCGGTCGGTCTCGAGCTGGGGCAGGCCTATTTGCGCCTAGGCGCGCGCGTCACCTTGATCGAGCTGTTTACTTTGCTGCCGAGGGAGGACGCCGCCATCGGCGCCGCCCTCGAGGAGTGCCTGGAGGGCGAGGGCATGCGCATCTTGACCAACACCGAGGTCAAGACCGTCTCTCTCGATGGCGAACGCTTCCAGTTGGATACCGGCTCCGAGACCATCACCGGCGACCGGCTGATGGTGGCGACCGGACGCAAACCCAACTCCGCCGCACTGGGCCTGGAGGTTGCCGGCGTGGAAACGGACAGGGCCGGCGCCATCAGGATCGACGATCACATGCGGACCACGGTGGAACACATCTATGCAGCCGGGGACTGCACCGACCACCCTCAGCTGGTGTATGTGGCCGCGGCTGCCGGGACCCGGCCGCCATCAATATGACCGGCGGCGACGCCGCTCTGGATCTGTCGACCGTCCCCGCCGTCGTGTTCACCGACCCGCAGGTGGCTACGGTCGGACTTGGCGAAGAGGCGGCCCGCGAGCAGGGCATCGAGGTGGAAAGCCGCACCCTCACCCTCGACAATGTACCGCGCGCGCTGGCGAACTTCGATACCCGGGGCTTTGTCAAGCTGGTCGCCGAAAAACCCAGCGGCCGGCTGCTCGGCGCCCAGGTGCTGGCAGCCGAGGCGGGCGAGATCATCCAGACCGCGGCGCTCGCCATCCGTCATCGCATGACGGTGCCGGAGCTGGGCGATCAACTGTTCCCTTACCTCACCATGGTCGAGGGCCTCAAGCTGTGTGCCCAGACCTTTACCAAGGACGTCAAACAGCTGTCCTGCTGTGCCGGATAGGAGGGACAAATGCACGATGAGCCCAAGGGTGGCGGACTGGGCTTGCTTCTCCTCGCCAAGCTGGTCTGCTGCGGCGGGCTCGTCCTCGTCGCCACCGGCGCGTTGAGCGGATTGGGGGCTTGGCTGCTCGAAGGTGGGCTGACCTGGCTGCTTCTGGCGGCTGTCCTTGGGATCATGGGCGGGTTCCTGCTGCGGCGCTGGGCAAACCTCGCCGAGGCGAGCGCCGAACCTCGGCAGTCGCAGGCGCGGGCTCCGGTCGGAAGGGCGCCAACGAAACCGGTGGCGGCATGGGCCAGGCCCGCCGGTGACCCACC
>JBHICX010000303.1:0-3287 GCA_046759805.1 Kiloniellales bacterium
GCTGGTGCGCCGCACCCGGCACCGGCTTCAGTGCATCGCCCGGCGGCTCGAGGTGCTGGACGGCTTCCTCGCCGCCTTCGCGGACCTGGATGCGGTGATCCGCATCATCCGCGACAACGACGAACCGAAGCCGGTGATCATGGCGCGCCTGGGGCTCAGCGAGGTGCAGGCCGAGGCGATCCTGAATATGCGGTTGCGCGCCCTGCGCCGGCTCGAGGAGGCGGCGCTCAGAGACGAGCACCAGCGGCTTACCGCCGAGCAGGCGAAGCTCGAGGCGCTCATGGCCGACGAGCCCCGGCGCTGGCGCGTGGTGGCCAAACAGATCGCCGCCATCCGCAAGCGTTTCGGAGCCGACACGCCGCTGGGCGCGCGCCGGACCGAGATCGGTGCCGCGCCGCCGCCGGTGGTGGTCCCGGTGGAGGCGGTGGTCGAGCGTGAGCCGGTCACCGTGGTGTGCTCGGCCATGGGCTGGATCCGCACCCTCAAGGGGCACCTCACGACCGCTTCGGAAGTGAAATATAAGGAGGGCGACCGGCCGCGCTTCATTCTGCACGCATTCACCACGGACCGGCTCGTCGCGCTGGCCAGCAACGGCCGCTTCTACACGCTGGGCGTGGACCGACTGCCGGGCGGCCGCGGCCATGGCGAGCCGCTGCGCCTCATGCTCGACCTGGGCCAGGAGACCGAGATCACAGCGCTCATGGTGCACCGGCCGGGGCGCCGGCTCATTCTGGCGGCCTCGGACGGCCGCGGCTTCGTGGTCGACGAGGACGACGTGGTGGCGCAGACCCGCGCCGGCAAGCAGGTGCTGAATCTGCCGGGCGCGGCGGTCGCCCGCGCCTGCCGCCCGGTCGTGGGCGACGCGGTGGCGGTGGTCGGCGAGAACCGCAGGCTGTTGATCTTCGGCCTCGACCAGGTGCCGAAGATGGCTCGCGGGCGCGGCGTCATCCTGCAGCGCTACCGAAAGGGCGGGGGGCTGTCCGACGTGACCACGTTCAAGCTCGCCGACGGGCTCAGCTGGCGCATGGGCGAGCGCACCCGCACCGAAACCGACCTCAGCCCGTGGCTGGGCCGGCGCGGCCAGGCCGGCCGTCTGCCGCCGACCGGCTTCCCCAGGAACAACCGGTTCGCTTGAACGCCGGTCCGCCGCTCAGGCTCGCGACGGCCTGGCGAAACGGAACGGCAGGGCGCGGGCGTTGTAGAACGCCTGGTCCGAGACCTTGGCCAGGATGATGGCCCGGCGCCGGAAGCGCAGGATCGAGTCCACGACCTGGCGGCTCAGCGGGTCCGCCGAGGCCAGATCGTCCATCACCTGACCAGTGAGCTCGCCCAGTCCGTTCAGCAGCCGGTTGGGGAACTTCTTCACCTTGACCCCATGCTCCTTGACCAGGGTGTTGAGCGCCTCGGTGTTGCGGGCGGTGAATTGGGTCGCCGCCAGGCCGTTGACGGCGGCGTTCGCCGCCTCGACCAGCGCCCGCAGGTCCCCCGGCAGGCTTTCCCAGGCGCTGAGGCCGATGAAGTTGTCGAGCACCGTCGCCGGCTCGTGCCAGGCCGGGTAGTAGTAGTAGGCGGCGCTCTTGTGCAGGCCGAACGCCAGGTCGGTGAACGGGCCGAACCAGACGCTGGCGTCCACCTTGCCGGACTCGAGCGCCGTTGAGATCTCGGCGCCGGAAAGCTTGACCACGTCGCCGCCGGCGGCCTTGACCACCTGGCCGCCGAGGCCCGGGATGCGCATCTTCAGGCCCTGGTAGTCCTCCAGGCTACTCATCTGTTTGTTGAACCAGCCGCCCATCTGGACGCCGATATTGCCGCTGGCGAAGAACTTGCAGCCCATCTCCCTGTAGACCTTGTCAGCGAGCTCCTGGCCGCCGCCGAAGGCGAACCAGGCGTTCTGCTCTTGGGCGCTCATGCCGAACGGCATCGAGGCGATGAACGAGGCCGCGGCGACCTCCCCGGCCCAGAAGAAGGGCGCGCCGTGGCCCATCTCCAGGGTGCCGTTGTTCACCGCGTTCAGTGTCTCGTAAGTGGGCACGATCTCGCCGGCGCCGAACACCTTGACGCCGAGCCGGCCGTCCGAGCCCCTGGTGATGAAGTCGGCGAGCATGCCGGCGGCGGCGCCGAGGCCGGGAAAGCCCTTGGGCCAGGTGGTCTGCAGGCGCCATTCCATCCGGCCCTGGCTGAGCGCGGGCTTCGGCAGGCTCGAGGCGGCGCTGACGGCGACCCCGGCGGCGGCACCTTTGAGGAACCAACGGCGTCTCATGGATCGGTCTCTCCCAGGGGATTCGGTACGATCAAGCGGGTGGCGATCGCCGGTCCGGCACCACTCGCGATTCGGCGACCATTATAGCGCAACACTCGCGCCAACAACCTCGCGCGGTTTCCACTCACGTGAAGTCGGTTCCACCTAAACAGAGAATGCTCAAGTTCTTCGGCTTTTGAGCACTTAGCCGACGTCGACCGCCCCCTGGCCATAGGGCCGCTCGTGACCCGAAGCAGACTCTGGGCCATTTGGCCGGCATTGAGCGCAGCTCACCCGAACCGCAGCATCCTGCAGGCGTCACATGTTTACCAAATAGGGCCCGGTTTGAAGTTATGGCGGTCATGGAAGCGGACAAGGCCGTCCGGCGTGCTTGGGGGCTTCACTCGCCGGCGAGATGGCCGCCCGCACATCGCTAATGCCTCGGTCCTGTTAATTGGATACAGTTACTTGGTCAAGAATCCGAGGGAGGATCGCGATGTCACAGATCAAGGGTGGCTGCCTCTGCGGCGCCGTTCGCTATCAATCGGACGCTGAGCCGGTGATGGTAGTGGCCTGCCATTGCATTACCTGCCAGAAAAACACCGGGTCCGCCTTCTCTCTCAATCTGGGAATTCCGGAGAACTCCGTGACCTTCGCGGGCGAGAGTCTCGCCACCTACGAGGACCGCAGTGGCGCAAGCGGCAAGCCCTTCCACAGGAGGTTCTGCTCGCGCTGCGGGTCTCCGATTTACGGGCAAGGCGACGCATATTCGGGCTTGGTCTTCATCAAGGCGGGCACCCTAGACGATCCATCCTGGGCCAAGCCCACCGCCCATATTTGGTGCGCCGAGAAGCAGCCGTGGGTCACCATCGAGGAGGACGTCGCGCAGTTGCCGGGGGGTCCAGGATAGGAGCCGCGCCTCGATGATCCCGCGGCCGCCGAACGCATGGCTGCGGCCATGTTGGATTGGCATCTATCGGCCGCCTGTCGAGAGCTAATACTATCGGCCATTATGGCCGACTCCTGGCCTCCCGCTCCCCCACCCGGC
>JBHICX010000304.1:0-3283 GCA_046759805.1 Kiloniellales bacterium
TGCATGTAGACGCTATCGGCGTCGGCGCCGACGAGACGCGCATAGGGCACGATCTCGACCCCGAGCCGGTGCAGGATTCCAACCCAGCCGTCGCGCACGTAGAAGGGGGTGTACTGGCCGGCCATCAAGCCGTTCACCGCCAGCCGCACGCGGCAGCCGTCGCGCGCCAGCTTCTCCGCCAGGCCGAGGCCGACCCAGTCGCAGCGCCAGTCGGCCACCACCACCGAGCTGCCGACATTGGCCTCGCCCTTGAGCACCTGCCAGCAGTCGATCACCTGGGCGTCCTCGGCGCCTTCGATCACCGGCCATAGTGGCCTGGCGCCGGTGGCGACGACCACCGCCTCCGGCGACTCGCGACCCACCAGTGCGGCGTCGACGGGCGTGTTCTTCACCACCTCGACGCCGGCCAGCTCGACCTCGCGGGCGAGGTTGGTGACGATGCCGCCGAACTCGGCCCGCCCGGGCAGGAGCTGGGCCAAGAGCGCCTGGCCGCCCAATCGGGGCGACGCCTCGAATAGCCTCACCTCATGTCCGCGCTCGGCCGCCACCGCGGCGGCCTTGAGGCCGGCCGGGCCGCCGCCTGCCACCAGCACCCGCTTCTTGCGCCGCGCCGGACGGCGGCTGCCGTACTCGAGCTCGCGGCCCGATTCCGGGTACTGGATACAGGAGATCGAATAGCCCAGGTGGAAGTGCCCGATGCAGGCCTGGTTGCAGCCGATGCAGGCGCGCACGTCGTCGACCCGGCCCGCGGCCGCCTTGTTCGGCATCTCCGGGTCGCAGATCATGGCCCGGGTCATGCCGCACATGTCGGCCTGGCCCGAGGCGATCACCTGTTCGGCGATCTGCGGCTGGTTGATGCGGCCGGCGACGAACACCGGGATTTCGACCCGCGCCTTCACGGTGGCGGCGAAGGGTGCCACATAGGCGTTGTCGATCAGCATCGGCGGCACGATGTGGATGGCGCCGCCGACCGACGCCGAGGTCCCGGCGATGACGTTGACGTAGTCGAGCTCCTGTTGCACGGCGACGATGGCGGCCAGCGACTCCGCTTCGGTGAGCCCCTCGTGGTCCTTCTCGTCACCGGAGATGCGCATGCCGACGATCATCTCCGGCCCGACCTTACCGCGGATGTCGGCGATCACCTCGCGCAGGAACCGCAGGCGGTTCTCGGCGCCGCCCCCGTAGGCGTCGTCGCGCCGATTGATCCGGGGGTTGAGGAACTGGGACGGCAGGTAACCGTGGCTGGCCACGATCTCGACGCCGTCGACGCCAGCCTCCCTGATCCGGCGTGCGGCGTCGCCATAGCCGGCGACGATCTCACGCAGAACCTCGTCGGTCAGCGCCCGGGGGATGACGTGGAAGCGCTCGCTCGGCGCCACCGACGGCGCGTAGGCGACCGGCAGGCAGCCGTCCTGGCTCTCCATGATCTCGCGGCCCGGGTGGAACAGCTGGGCGAAGATGCGGCAGTCATGGGCGTGGCATGTCTCCGCCAGCCGGCGGTAGCCGGGGATGCAGTCATCCTCGGTGGCCATCAGGATGTGGGTGGTGTAGCGGGCCGATTCGTGCACGCCGGCGACCTGGACGACGATCAGCCCGGCGCCGCCCGCGGCTCGGGCGCGCTGGTAGGCCACCAATGCATCGTTGATGCGCCCGTCGGTGGGAATGCTGGTGTCGTGCCCGGTGGAAAGAATCCGGTTCTTGATGACGCAATCGCGAATCGAGAGCGACGAGAAGAGATGCGGGAACGTCCGGGCGGCCATCGCGGTTCTCCACTCGTGTGAGCGCCTTCGGATTGCTGTTATCAGGGCCGAATGAAGGGCGCACGTTCGAAATTCGCCGGCCACCCGTAACCCGCGAGCGCCCGCGGGATGAACCGAATCCACCGGCGTCGCCATCGGCCGGTCGATCTGGTACAAACCGGCCTCCGGGTGGTCGGCACGACGGGGCGGCGGCGGATGCAAGTCGACGGACAGGCGGCGATCGTGACCGGCGGCGCCTCGGGCCTCGGCGCCGAGACGGCGCGGCGGCTGGCCCGGGCCGGCGCCAAGGTGGCGCTGTTCGACCTCGACATGGATCAAGGGCGCCGGCTCGGCGGCGACATCGGCGGGCTTGCCATCGCCTGCGACGTGGCCGACGCGGCCAGCGCCGAGGCGGCGGTCATGCAAGCGCGCGAGGCCCACGGGCCGGCGCGGGTGTTGATCAATTGCGCCGGCATCGGCGAGGCCAAGCGCATCATCGGCCGCGACGGGCCGATGCCGTTGGCCGATTTCGAGAAGGTGATCAACGTCAACCTAATCGGCACTTTCAACCTCCTGCGGCTGGCCGCCGCCGACATGATCGAGACCGAGCCCATGGCCGACGGCGAGCGCGGCATCATCATCTCCACCGCCTCGGTGGCCGCCTTCGAGGGGCAGATCGGCCAGGCGGCCTACAGCGCCTCCAAGGGCGGCATCGTGGCGTTGACCATGCCGGCGGCCCGCGAGCTGGCGCGCTGGGGGGTGCGCGTGCTGGCGATCGCGCCGGGGCTGTTCGACACCCCCATGATGCACCGTCTGCCGCAGGAGGCGCAGGACAGCCTGGGTGCGCAGGTGCCGTTCCCCAACCGCCTGGGCAGCCCTTCGGAGTACGCGGCGCTGGTCATGCACATGATCGAGAATCCGATGCTGAATGGCGAGGTGGTGCGGCTCGACGGCGCCATCCGCATGCAGCCGAAGTGAGCAGGAAAGCGCCGCCCGGTTCCCGGTCGTCGTCTCGGCCGGTGGCGACGATGCACCGCAAGCCGCCCAGCCTGGGCGAGCTCAAGGCGCTGGCCGAACAGGCGCTGCGCACCATCCCGCGCGAGCTCGGCCGCTTCGTGCGCGACGTGGTGATCCGCATCGAGGAGTTCCCGGACCGGGAGACCGAGCGCGAGATGGGCCTCGACTCGCCGTTCGAGCTCATGGGGCTGTACCGCGGCGTCGCCCTGGACCAGAAAAGCACCACCGACGTGGCGCAGGACCTGGACATGATCTTCCTCTACCGGCGGCCGATCCTCGACTACTGGTGCCAGACCGGCGAGGACCTGTACGGCGTGGTGCGCCACCTGTTGATCCACGAGATCGGCCACCATTTCGGCTTCTCCGACGAGGACATGGAAGCCATCGAGGGGCGTGAATAGGGCCGTCCATCAATCGTGGACATGCCCGCGGCCGTTGTAGGGGCGGGTTTCAAACCCGCCCCTACGAATACTACTAGCGGTCCTTGATCTTGACCCGTCCCGCTCCCCCACCCGGCCACCCACGGG
>JBHICX010000305.1:0-3257 GCA_046759805.1 Kiloniellales bacterium
AAAGCGCGTCGTCGGCACGCTTCAACAGGCTGTCCACGGTCTCTTCGAATCCCATCGCCTCGGTCACGCCGATGCTGATGGTGATGGACAAGGAACCGACGCCGGTCTCGAACGGGGTATTGGCGATGGTCTCGTGCAACCGCCCGGCCACCATCCGCGCCAGGTCGACCCGGGTATTGGGCATCAGCACCACGAATTCCTCGCCGCCGAAGCGGGCCAACATGTCGACGGTGCGGATGCTCCGGTTCATCCGCGCCGCCACCTGGCGCAGCACCTCGTCACCCACCGCGTGGCCGTGGTTGTCGTTGACCTGCTTGAAGTGGTCGATGTCGATGAGCAACACCGCCAGCGGCTTTGCGGCGGCGCGGGTCCGCTCCACCAGGCGTGCCGCATGGGCCACCAGATAGCGACGGTTGTAGAGGCCCGTGAGGCTGTCGGTAAGCGCCATGGCCAAGCTGTTCTGGTAGTTGGCGCGCAGCCGGTCCTGGTAGCGGCGGCGGCGGATCTGGGTGCGGGTGCGGGCCAAGAGCTCGTTCCGGTCCATCGGCCTCAAGAGATAGTCGTTCGCGCCGAGGTCGAGACCCTTGGCCACGCGGCTCATGCCCTGCTCGTCGCCGACCAGCAGGATCGGCACTTGCCGGGTCTGCTCGGCCGATCGCAGCTGCGAACACAAGCGCAGCGGGTCTTGCCCGCGCAGTGCCAGGCTGATGATGATCAAGTCGTAGTCGTTCCGCAAAGCCCGCTCGTTGGCCTCCGCGTCCGAGCTCAAGCAGTCGAGGTGGTGCCGGTCCTGGGCCAGGGTCTCACGGATCTTGTCGGCTTCGATGTCCCGGTCCTCGACCACCAGTATGCGGGCGTTCAACGTGTTTTCGGTGGCCATGGTCGCGTGGTCATTGAAGACGCCAAGCTCGCCCGAGGTCTGCTCGCGCTGGCGCCATTCGTCCATCATCAATTTGAGCCTGATGAGCGAGCGCACGCGGGCCAAGAGCGCGGTATCGTTCACCGGCTTGGTCAGAAAGTCGTCGGCGCCGACCTCGAGGCCGTGCACCCGATCCGGGGCGTCCCTGAGCGCGGTGACCATCACCACCGGAATATGCATGCTCTTGGGATCGTCCTTGAGCCGCTTGCACACCTCGTAGCCATCCATCCCCGGCATCATCACGTCCAACAGGATGATGTCTGGTGAATGACGCTCGACCTGCGTGAGCGCGGACGGGCCATCGTTCGCCGTGACCACGTCGAAGTACTCGGCGGTCAGCTTCGCTTCCAGCAGCCTGACGTTCGGAAGGTGGTCGTCAACGATTAGGACACGAGCGGTCATGAATCAGTCAGCTCAAGAACTTTTCGATCGTCTCCAAGAAGTTGGCCACCAAGATCGGCTTGGAAATATAGGCTTCGCATCCGCCGTTACGAATCTTTTCCTCATCACCCTTCATGGCGAACGCGGTGACCGCGATCACCGGGATGTGCTGCAGGTCCCTGTCCTCTTTGATCCACTTGGTCACCTCGAGCCCCGACACCTCCGGCAACTGGATGTCCATCAGGATCAGGTCGGGGCGATGCTGGCGGGCGAGTTGGAGCACATCCGTGCCGTCGCGCGTCTGCAGGGTGTCGTAGCCATGCGCCTCCAACAGGTCGTGGAACAGCTTCATGTTCAACTCGTTGTCTTCGACGATGAGTATGGTCTTGGCCATGCTTCGCCCCTGGATCGTCGCAAGGTGTCCGCCCGGCAGGAGATGCTCCGAAAACTGACCGAAATAGGTTAAGAAACACCGAACGCCGCGGACCATGGAAGATATCAACCATCCTGCGCCACCACAACGGCCCGGACCGGCCGGCAAGGCCGGTGGAGCCCGCCGCCGGCCGCTGGCGATCGGGTGCCGGTGATGCCGACACTGTGTCGCGACTGTGGTGATGACGGCGCGGCCGCGTCGCCGCGCTGTCCGGCCTGCGGTTCGCCTCGCCTCATCGCCCACCCGGAGCTCGACACGCTCACCATCGCCCATGTCGACTGCGATGCGTTCTACGCCGCCATCGAGAAGCGGGACGACCCGGCGCTGAGCGACAGACCGGTGATCGTGGGCGGCGGCCGCCGCGGCGTGGTGGCGGCGTGCTGCTACGTGGCGCGGCTCTACGGGGTTCACTCCGCGATGCCGATGTTCAAGGCCCTGAAGGCGTGCCCCGACGCCACGGTGATCGCCCCGGACATGGCCAAGTATCAGCGCGTCGGGCGAGAGGTGAGGTCGCTCTTGCGGGCGGCGACGCCGCTCGTCGAACCCCTGTCGGTCGACGAGGCGTTCCTGGATCTGGGGGGCACCGAGCGCCTGCACGGCGGCGCTCCGGCGCGCACGCTGGCGCTCCTGATCAAGCGCATCGAGGACGGGATCGGCATCACCGCCTCGGTCGGGCTCAGCTACAACAAGTTCCTCGCCAAGGTTGCCTCCGACCTGGACAAGCCGCGCGGCTTCGCGGTGATCGGCCGGGCCGAGGCCCTGGACTTCCTTGCCGACAAGCCGGTGAGCCTGATCTGGGGCGTGGGCCGGGTCCTGCGCCGCCGGCTCGAGGCCGACGGCCTCGGCACCCTGGGACGGCTTCGCCAGCGCCCGGAGACAGAGCTGGTAGCACGCTATGGCGCCATCGGGCGGCGCTTAGCCCGATTCGCCCGCGGCGAGGATGACCGCGCGGTGGAGCCGAACGCGGCCCCGAAGTCCCTGTCGAGCGAGACCACGCTCGACGACGACATCGCCGATCCCGAGCGCCTGGCGTCGGTGCTCTGGCCGCTGTGCGAGAAGCTCGCCCGGCGGCTGAAACAATCACGGCTCGCGGCATCCACCGTCTCGTTGAAGCTGAAGACCGCCGACTTCCGCCTGTTGACCCGTAGCCGCCGGCTCACCGCACCGACGCAGCTTGCCGAGACCCTGTACCGCACCGCGCGGCCGCTGTTGCAGGCCGAGGCCGACGGCACCCGGTTCCGGCTCATTGGAATCGGCGCCGCCGATCTCGCCAATGAGGCCGAGGCCGACCCGCCGGACCTCCTGGACCCGGGCCTCGCCCGCCGGATGCGGGCCGAACAGGCCATCAATGAGGTCCGCGCCAAGCTGGGCCAAGAGGCGATCGTCAAGGGCCGGGCGCTGTCCCGCCCGCCCGCCGACCGGCCGCCGCGACGGTAGGACCGATACCCGATCCGGGTGATGCCTTCGGCGCCGTTCGCGCCCGGTGGTTCGCGGTGTAGGGGCGGGTTCCTGCCTGCGCGAAGC
>JBHICX010000306.1:0-3247 GCA_046759805.1 Kiloniellales bacterium
GCGAGAGGCCCACGCGGCGGTCGATCGGGTCGCCATCCTCGACGAGGACCGCATCCTGCGCCGGTTCGTCAACTTGGTCGAGTGCACCCTCCGGACCAACTACTTCCAGCAGGAAGAGACCGGCGAGCCAAAGCCCTATCTAGCGTTCAAGCTCGACAGCCGCAGGGTGACCAGGCTGCCGCAGCCGCGGCCGATGGTCGAGATCTTCATCCATTCGCCACGGCTCGAGGCGGTGCATCTGCGCGGCGGCAAGGTGGCGCGGGGCGGCATCCGCTGGTCCGACCGGCCCGAGGATTACCGTACCGAGGTCCTGGGCCTGATGAAGGCGCAGACCGTCAAGAACGCGGTCATCGTGCCGGTGGGCGCGAAGGGCGGTTTCGTGATCAAAGAGCCGCCGCCGCCAAGCGGCGACCGCGGCCGCGACCGCCAAGCCCTCGTGGGCGAAGCGGTCGAGTGCTACAAGATCATGCAGCGCGGCATGCTCGACCTGACCGACAACCTCAAGGGCGGCCGCATCGTGCCGCCGGCGCGCGTGGTCCAGCGCGACGGCGACGACCCCTATCTGGTGGTCGCGCCCGACAAGGGCACCGCCAAATTCTCCGACATCGCTAACGACATCTCGGCCTCATACGGCCACTGGCTTGGCGACGCCTATGCCTCGGGCGGCTCCGCCGGCTATGACCACAAGAAGATGGGCATCACCGCGCGCGGGGCCTGGGAATCGGTCAAGCGCCACTTCCGCGAGATCGGTGTGGACACGCAAAGCCGGGACTTCACCGTCATTGGCGTCGGCGACATGGGCGGCGACGTGTTCGGCAACGGCATGTTGTTGTCCAAGCACGTCAAGCTGGTGGGTGCCTTCAACCACCTGCACATCTTCGTCGACCCCAAGCCCGATCCGGCAAGATCCTGGGCCGAGCGCAAGCGCCTGTTTGATCGCGGGCTTGGCTGGAACCGGTACGACGAGGCGCTGATCGCCAAAGGCGGCGGCGTGTTCGATCGCAAGCTCAAGGCGATCAAGCTCACGCCGGAAATGAAGAAGCTGTTCCGGGTCAGCAAGAACAGCATGACCCCGGACGAGCTGATCCAGGCGATGCTGCGGGCGCCGGTGGATCTGCTCTGGTTCGGCGGCATCGGCACCTTTGTCAAGGCGTCGGACGAAACCCACGCCGACGCCGACGACAGGGCCAACGACTTGGTCCGCGTGGACGCCAGGGAAGTGCGCGCAAAGGTGATCGGCGAAGGTGCCAACCTGGCCGTGACCCAGCGCGGGCGCATCGAGTACGCGCTGGCCGGCGGCCGCCTCAACACCGACGCCATCGACAACGCCGCCGGCGTCGATTGCTCGGATCACGAGGTCAACATCAAGATCCTGCTGAACGGCGTCGTCGATGACGGCGACATGACGCGCAAGCAGCGCGACCGACTGTTGGCGCAGATGACCGGCGAGGTGGCGGAGCTGGTGCTACGCAACAACTACCAGCAGACCCAGGCGATCAGCATCGCCGAGAGCCAGGCGAGCCACACGCTGGAACGCGACGCCCGGTTCATGCGGGCGCTGGAGCGCAGCGGCGATCTCGACCGGGCGGTGGAGTTCCTGCCCGACGACGAGGCGCTGGCCGAGCGCCAGGCGGAGGGCACCGGGCTCAGCCGGCCGGAGCTGTCGGTGCTACTCGCCTACGCCAAGATGGCGCTCTATGACGAGCTGTTGCCGAGCGACCTGCCGGACGAACGGCTGTTGTTTGACGATCTGGCCCGCTACTTCCCGACGCCGCTGAGGCGCAAATACCGCAAGCAGATCGAGAGGCATCCGCTGCGCCGCGAGATCATCGCCACCCTGGTGGCCAACTCCATGGTCAACCGGGTCGGTCCGGCCTTCGTCCAACAGATGCGGCAGGACACCGGCATGTCCCCGGCGGACATCGCCCGAGCCTACGCCATCACCCGCGACGCCTTTGGCCTGAGGGCGTTGTGGCGGGAGATCGAAGGGCTCGACAACCAGGCGCCGGCGGCAACGCAGGGCGCGATGCACCGCGAGGTCGTGGCACTCATCGAGCGCTGTACCCGCTGGTTCCTGCGGCACGGCGGCACCCCGCTGGACATGGAGGCACAGGTCCATGACTACGCACCGGGAATCGGTGAGCTCTACCAGGTCCTGGACCAGTTGCTTTCGGAATGGGACGCGGCGGCGGTCGACAAGCGCGCCGGCGCATTCGTGCAAGAGGGCGTGCCGAAAGCACTGGCGCGTCGGGTGGCGAGCCTGGAGGTGATGCCGTCGGCCTGTGACCTGGTGCGCATCGCGCGCGCGAGCAAGCTTAAGGTGGTCGATGTCGGCCGCATCTACTTCTCCGTCGGCGCCCGCTTCGGCATCGATTGGCTGCGCCGCGCCGCCGCCACCGTGGCCGCCGAGAGTCACTGGCAGAAGCTGGCAATCCAGGCGGTGGTGGAGGAGCTGTTCAGCCACCAGAGCGAGCTCACCACGCGTGTACTGGACACGAACGCCGGCGCCGAAAGTGCGGGCGACGGCCTGCTGGACGATTGGTTGGCGGGGCGCGAGGCGGCGGTGAACCGGGCCGACGCGTTGATGGGCGAGCTGCGCGGCGCCGGCACGATCGACCTTGCCATGTTGGCCGTGGCCAACCGACAACTGCGCGCCATGATCGGTGGTTGAGGACCCCGGGGGCCGGCGGGGCGGGCTTCGCCCCGGGCTATTCGATCCGGACCGCGGTGCCGTTGGCGCTGACCATCAGCATCGAATCGGCGAGCGCCTCGTAGTCGAGGTCGACGCCGACCACCGCGTTGGCGCCCAGCGCCTCGGCCTTTTCGGTCATGTCCTGAAGCGCGATCTCCTTGGCGCTGCGCAGAGCCTTCTCGTAGCCGGCGGCGCGGCCGCCGACGATGTCGCGCACCCGGGCGAACAGGTCGCGGAAGATGTTGGCGCCGACGATCGCCTCACCCGTGACCAGACCGTGGTATTGGACGATTCGCTTGCCTTCGACGCTGTTGGTGGTGGTGATGACCATGATCCCCTCCCTTGGCTTGGCGCACCTTGTAGACCGGTGGCTCAGGCCGGCCGCGGCCATGCTACCGGGTGGCCGTGACGGGGGACAAGTAGAACCATGACCCGGGCGTCCGACCCCCACGCCGCGCCGGCGCCGGCCGCCTCGCGCCGGGCGCTCGTGTCCTGGTGCCTTTACGACTGGGCCAACTCGGCCTTTCCCACCGTGATCATCACCTTCGTCTTCGC
>JBHICX010000307.1:0-3246 GCA_046759805.1 Kiloniellales bacterium
TGATTCGCGAGCAGGTCGAGATGGGCGTGGCAGTCCGTATGGCCTGCCTGGATTTGTTGAGCCGCCAGGTGCTGAGCAACCTCGGCCCGCCGGCCTGAACGAGGCCGCGCCATGGACCCGGCCTCGAACGCGAAACCCGGCCGCGTCGCCTATGTGAACGCCCGCCTGCTCGATCCGGCGAGCGGGTTGGACCAGCCCGGCGCCCTGTTGACCGAGGGTGCCAGCATCGCCGAGCTTGGCCCTGGCCTGTTCAGCGACGGCGTGCCGGAGGACGTCGCCAGCGTCGACTGCCAGGGCCATTGCCTGGCACCTGGCCTCGTCGACATGCGCGTCCAGCTGTGCGAGCCCGGCCAGGAGCACAAGGAAACCTTCGAGACCGCCAGCCGCGCCGCCGCCGCCGGCGGCGTCACCTCGATGGTCGCCCTGCCGAACACCAGCCCGGTCATCGACGAGGTGGCGGTGGTCGAGTTCGTCGCCCGCCGGGCGCGGGAGGTGAAGCTGGCCAAGATCTTCTGTTACGGCGCCGTGACTCGCGGCCTGGCCGGCGAACGGATGAGCGAGATGGGCCTCTTGGCCGAGGCCGGCGCGGTCGGCTTCACCGACGGGGTGCGCGCGGTCGCCGATGCCATGGTCCTGCGCCGGGCGTTGTCGTATGCCCGCACCTTCGATCAGCTGATCCTGCAGCATCCGGAGGAGCCGACGCTAGCGGACGGGGGCGCCATGAACGAGGGCGAGCTGTCGAGCCGCCTGGGGCTGCCCGGCATCCCGGCGGCGGCCGAGGTGATCATGGTGGAGCGCGATCTCAGGCTGGTCGAGCTCACCGCCGGGCGCTACCACGCGGCGCATTTGTCCACCGCGGCGGCGATCGAGGCGGTGCGCCGGGCCAAGGCGGGCGGGCTCCAGGTCTCGGCCGACACCGCGCCGCATTACTTCGCGCTCAACGAGACCGCGGTCGGGGACTACCGCACCTTCGCCAAGGTCTCGCCGCCGCTGCGCAGCGAGTCGGACCGGCGCGCCGTGGTCGAGGGTCTCGCCGACGGCACTATCGACGCCGTAGCCAGCGATCACGCGCCCCAGGACCAGGACTCCAAGCGGCTGCCGTTCGCGCAAGCCGAATTCGGCATCATTGGGTTGGAAACCCTGTTGGCGCTTTCGCTCGAGCAGGTCCACAAGGGCCAGCTCTCGCTGCTCGCCTGCGTGGGCCTCATGACCAACCGGCCGGCGGAGTTGTTGGCGCTTCCGGCCGGACGGCTCGAGAAGGGCGCGCCGGCCGACCTGGTGCTGTTCGATCCGGACCGGCCGTGGCGCATCGACGAGGCCAAGTTCCGCAGCAAGTGCAAGAACTCGCCGTTCGACGGCCGTCCGGTGCAAGGCATGGTGCTGCGCACCGTCGTCGACGGCCGCACGGTATTCCGGTTCGACGATTAGGCCATGCCAGACCCCATAAGTTGGGCGTACTCGTGGCCCTATTTCGCCGCGGCGTTAGCGGCCGGCTATTTCCTAGGCGCGATCCCATTTGGGCTCGTGCTGACGCGGCTCGCGGGGCTCGGCGACATTCGCGAGCTTGGCTCCGGCAACATCGGCGCCACCAACGTGTTACGCACTGGGCGCAAGGGGTTGGCCGTGGCGACGCTCTTGCTCGACGGCGGCAAAGGCGCCGCGGCCGTGCTTATCGCCTGGAACTTTGGCCCCGACATCACTGTGACCGCGGCGGCCGGCGTGCTGATCGGCCACTGCTTTCCGGTTTGGCTCAAGTTCAGGGGCGGCAAGGGTGTCGCCACCGCGCTTGGCATCTACCTGGCGCTGGCGCCGCCGGTGGGGGCCCTGGCCTGCCTGAGTTGGCTCGCCGTGGCCGCCGCTGTCCGTTACTCGTCGCTGGCGTCGCTCACGGCGATGGGGCTGGCCCCCGTCTTTGCCTTTTTCCTCGCCGACCCGCAGCAGTTCGAGCTGGCAATCTTTGTCGCGCTCGTCACCGTCCTGCGCCACCACGCCAACATTCGCCGGCTTCTAAAGGGCGAGGAGTCGAAGATCGGGAGGGAGCGAGACCAGGCGGCACGAGGCGGCGGCTGAGGCGGGCGCCGGCGCCCACGGGCTACGACCCGGGCTTGCTTGACGCCCGGTTCGGGCCCGGCCATGGTAACGATCGTCTCGCCCGTTGAGCAAACCGAGCCCGTCCCGATGATCACCCGCGAGCGTCGACCGCTGAGCGCGGCGGAGAAGCTCGACTGGCTGCGCCTCGGCCGCACCGAGCATGTCGGTCCGATCACCTTTTTCCAGCTGCTGCGGCACTGTGGCAGCGCCGAGGGGGCGCTTGCCGCCCTGCCGGAACTGGCCGCCCGGGGCGGCCGGCGACATCGCTTGCTGCCCTTGAGCCGGGCCGCGGCCGAGCGCGAGCTGGAGGTCTACGACCGCCTGGGCGCGCGACTCATCGCCTGGCGCGAGCCCGACTATCCGGACGCCCTGGCGGCGATTGCGGACCCGCCGCCGCTGATCGTGGTGCTGGGCAACGCGCACCTCCTGCGACGCCGCGCCGTGGCGGTGGTCGGCGCCCGCAACGCCTCGGCCAACGGCCGCCTGATCGCCCGTCAAATCGGCGCCGGGCTCGGCGCCCAGGGTTTCTGCATCGTCTCGGGGCTGGCCCGCGGCATCGACGCGGCGGCCCACCAGGCGGCCCTGGACACCGGCACCGTGGCGGTGCTGGCCGGCGGCATCGACGTGGTCTATCCCAGGGAAAACCAGGCGCTGCACGAGCGGATCGTCGAACAGGGCGCGATCTTGGCCGAGAACCCGCCCGAGACCAAGCCGCTGGCGCGTCATTTCCCGCGCCGCAACCGGTTGATCTCCGGCCTATCGCTGGGGGTCTGCGTGGTCGAGGCGGCGGCCAGGTCGGGCTCGCTGATCACCGCGCGGCTGGCCCTGGAACAGGGTCGCGAGGTGTTCGCCGTACCGGGCTCGCCGCTGGACCCGCGCTGCCGAGGCGCCAACGACCTGATCCGCAACGGCGCGGTGCTGTGCGAGTCCGCGGCCGACATCACCGAGGCCCTTGCCGGGCAATTGAGGGCGCCGGCCGCGGAGCCGGAGTTGCCTGGTTTCGCGGCCGGGACCGCCGAGGAGCCGAGCGGCGAGGTGCTGCAAAGGGCCCGCCGCGAGGTGGTCGAGGCCCTGAGCCCGACGCCGGTGGCGGTGGATGAGCTGATCCGCGCCTGTGGCCAAACGCCCGCCGTCCTATCGACGGTTCTGTTGGAG
>JBHICX010000308.1:0-3211 GCA_046759805.1 Kiloniellales bacterium
AGCTGCTTCGGGTTGTCGCCGCCGTCGTGGTCGGTGAGCGCGATCGGGTAGTCGCCGGTGAAGCAGGCGTCGCAATACTGTGGAAAGGCGGGGTCGCGGCCGGCTTCCCCCATCGCCCGATAGAGCCCGTCGATCGAGAGAAACGCCAGGCTGTCGACCGCGATGGTCCGGGCCATGGCCTCGACATCGAGCCGGGCGGCGAGCAGCCGGTCGCGCTCCGGCGTATCGATTCCGTAGAAGCAGGAATGCGTGGTCGGCGGGCTCGAGACCCGCATATGCACCTCGCTGGCGCCGGCCGCGCGCACCATCTCGACGATCTTCTTCGAAGTGGTGCCGCGCACGATCGAGTCGTCCACCAGCACCACCCGCTGGCCTTCGATATAGGCGCGGCTGGCGTTGAGCTTCAGCTTCACCCCCAGGTGCCGAATGCTGTCGGTGGGCTCGATGAAGGTGCGGCCAACGTAGTGGTTGCGGACGATGCCGAACTCGAACGGCAGACCGATCTCGGTGGCATAGCCGAGCGCCGCCGGCACCCCGGAATCCGGCACCGGGACCACGATGTCGGCCTTGACCGGGGCCTCGCGCGCCAGCTCGGCGCCAATGCGCTTGCGGGTCGCGTAGACGCTCGAGCCCTCGACGATGCTGTCCGGGCGCGCGAAGTAGATGTGCTCGAAGATGCAGAATCGCTTGCGCGCCGGCGGGAACGGTTGGTGGGAGTGCACGCCCTCGGGGTCCAGCACCACCAGCTCACCTGGCTCCACCTCGCGCACGAATTCGCCGCCGAGGATGTCAAAGGCGCAGCTCTCGGAGGCGGCCAGCCACGTCTCGCCCAGCCGGCCGAGGGCCAGCGGCCGTAGGCCCAGCGGGTCGCGCACGGCAATCACCTTGTCGTCGGCGAGCGCGACTAAGGCGTAGGCGCCCTCGACCTGGCGCAGCGCGTCCACCATGCGCTCGATCACGTCGCCGGCGCTGGTCGCCATCAGCTGGATGATGACCTCGGTGTCGGTGGTGGACTGGAACAGGCAGCCGCGCTGCACCAGCTCCCGGCGCAGATGGAAGGCGTTGGTCAGATTGCCGTTGTGGGCGATGGCGAAGCCGCCGAAGGCGAACTCCGCGAACAGCGGCTGGATGTTGCGTTGAACCGTGTCGCCGGTGGTCGAGTAACGGTTGTGGCCGACGGCGGCATGGCCGTTAAGGCGCTCGATCACCGGGCGCCTGGCGAACACGTCGCCGACCAGGCCATGGTCGCGATGGGCGTGGAACTGCCGGCCGTCGAAGGTGACGATGCCGCACGACTCCTGTCCGCGGTGCTGCAGGGCGTGCAGGCCGAGGGTGGCGTGCGCCGCGGCGTCCGGGGTGCCATAGATGCCGAACACGCCACACGCCTCGCGCGGCTTGTCGTCCTCGAATTCACCGGGCCTGAACGGGTGTGTGGTGAACCTCAACGGTGGGGTTCCGATCTATTGGGTGCTCTGGAACAGCCGGTCCATGTCCTTGCGCTGGCCGCTGTTATACCCCGAACCGGCGCCCGGCGAAGTGGAATCCGACGGCCCGCGGGAGGGATTCGGACGGGCGTCCATGAGGGCCTCGAACGCGCTTTGCGCCCGCGTCGCCTGGCCCACTCGGCGCCGCGCATCGTCCGCCTTGGCGGTGCTCTCGACCCTTGCGCTATCGGGTAACAGCCGCCGCAGGACGTCGGCGCCGGTCTCGATGAAGCCGATGGTTTTCGCCTGGCGCAGCACCCTTGGATGGTCGTCGGGCGGCACCACGAATGTCAGCACCAGGAAGGCCAGGCAGACCAGCACGCCCCCGCGGGCCACCCCGAACAGGAACCCCAGCGAGCGGTCGAGCGCGCTCAGCATACTATCCTTGACCCGCCCCACGATCACATGGCCGACGACCGACCCGAACACCAGCGTCACCACGAAGATGACGGTGGCGCTGAGCGTCGTGGCGATGAGATCTTGCCTGACGATAACCAGCAAGACGGGCTGCAGGTAGGGCAGGCCGTAGATGGCGGCAAAGGCGGCGCCGACCCAGGCGGCGACCGAGAACAGCTCCCGGATGAGCCCGCGCAGGAAGGCAAACAGGGCGGAAATCAAGATGATGCCGAAGACCGCCAGGTCGGCAGCATTGATCGGCCAGTCCGCCATGGCCGTTATCCCCCGGCCGGGTCCCCGCGCTCGCTCGACGCCCCGCCGATCAGGGTGACGAGTTCCCTCAGATGGCCGAGTTCCCGTGCCTCCAGCGGGTCCTTGCCGAGGCCGCGCTGGCGGCGCGCCGGCAGGAACGCGTGAGCGAAGCCGAGTTTGGCGGCCTCCTTGAGGCGCGCGGCGGGTTGGCTGACGGCGCGGACTTCGCCGGACAACCCCACTTCTCCGAACACCACGGTCTCCTCCGGCAACGGCTGGCCGCCCAGCGACGACACCAACGCCGCAGCCACCGCAAGATCGGCGGCCGGCTCGCTTATGCGCAAGCCGCCGGCCACATTCAGGTACACGTCATTCCCGGCCAGCGCAACCCCGGCCCGGGCCTCGAGGACCGCGAGCAACATGGCCAACCGCCCGCCATCCCAGCCGACCACGGCCCGCCTTGGTATGCCGAGTGAGGAGGGGGTTACAAGCGCTTGAATTTCCACAAGGACTGGGCGAGTACCTTCGATTCCGGCAAACACGGCGGCGCCGTTTACGTCGCTGCGCCGCCCGGCCAGGAACAGCGCCGACGGGTTGGCCACCTGGGTGAGCCCGGCGTCGGTCATCTCGAACACGCCGATTTCGTCGGTGGCGCCGAATCGGTTCTTGACCGCGCGCAGGATGCGAAACTGATGGCTGCGCTCGCCCTCGAAATAGAGCACCGTGTCGACCATGTGCTCGAGGATCTTCGGCCCGGCGATCATGCCTTCCTTGGTCACGTGACCGACCATCAGCACGATGGTCCCGTGCCGCTTGGCCAGCTGGATCAGCGCCTGGGCTGACGTGCGCACCTGGGCCACGGTGCCGGGCGCCGAGTCCAGCGAGTCCACGTACATGGTCTGGATCGAGTCTATGACCACCACTCGGGCGCCGCTCGCCTCGGCATCCGCAGTCCGCTGCCGGAGGTTCCGAGTCTCGCCCTGGGAACGGGGGATGTCTCGCCCCTCGAGATCGCCCGGGCCTACGCCACCATCGCCAACGGCGGCGTGCGGCCTGAGATCCACGCCTTCGAGGATCTC
>JBHICX010000309.1:0-3191 GCA_046759805.1 Kiloniellales bacterium
CCCCGGGGTCAAGTTCGTGACCGACGTGCTGCTGGCGTGAGGCGGTTCACACTGAAATGTTGCCCAACAGGTGACGAGAGGGCTCCATTTGTGTTGCCTCGCCGGAGAAACCGGGTAAGATTGCCTAACCGATAACCACTTCCTCCCACGTGCCTAGAAAATGAGCATTTGCATCGGGCCCGTGACCCTGGAACACCCGGTCATCCTGGCGCCCATGTCCGGGCTGACGGACATGCCGTTCCGCCGCCTGGTCAAGCGCCTGGGCGCCGGGCTTGTCGTGTCCGAGGTGATCGCCAGCCAGGCCATGATCCGCCAGACCCGCCAGTCCATGAAAATGTCCACGAACTGCACCGAGGAACACCCGATGGCGGTTCAGCTCGCCGGCTGCGAGCCCGAGGTCATGGCCGAGGCGGCCAAGCTCAACCGGGACCGGGGCGCCGCGATCATCGACATCAACTTCGGTTGTCCGGTCAAGAAGGTGGTCAGGGGCCACGCCGGCTCGGCCCTGATGCGCGACGAGTCCCACGCCGCGCGCATCCTTGAGGCCACGGTCAGGGCGACCGATCTGCCGGTGACGCTGAAGATGCGAACCGGCTGGGACGAGGGCGACCGCAACGCGCCCAGGCTGGCCAAAATCGCCGAGGACTGTGGCATTCGGATGATCTCGGTCCACGGGCGCACCCGTTGCCAGTTCTATCAGGGGCGATCGGACTGGAAGTTCATCCGAAACGTGAAGGAGGCCGTCACCATTCCGGTGATCGCGAACGGCGACGTCACCTCGCTCGAGGAAGCCGAGCACTGTCTGGCTGAATCGGGAGCCGACGGTGTGATGATCGGCCGCGGCACCTGCGGCCGGCCGTGGTTCCCGAGGCAGGTCATCCATTTCCTGAAGACCGGAAGGCGCCTGTCCGCGCCTTCGCTCGAGGAGCAGCTCGAGACCGTGCTGGGCCACTTCGAAGACATGCTGGTCCACTACGGGGCCGAGACCGGCGTGCGCATGGCGCGCAAGCACATCGCCTGGTACAGCAAGGGGCTTCCCGGCTCGGCCGAGTTCCGCGCCGCGATCAACCGCCTCGCGGAAGCCGCGGCGGTGCGTGCGGCGATTCGCGCCTTTTACGCTCCGGTGGTGGAGAAGACGGCGGCGTGACGGACAATCTCTCCGTGTTGAAGCGCAAGGAAGGGGTCGAGGTTGACGCCGGCACGGTCTTGAGCGCGCTGGCCAGTCCGGTGGTGGTGATCGGGCCCGATGACCGCATCGGCTACGTCAACATGGCGGCGGAGCAGTTCTTCGACACCAGCGCCGTCAACTTGCGCGAAGAGCGGCTTCGGGACCTCATCCCGGCGGACAGCCCGCTGTTCGAGTTGATCGAGCAAGTCCGCGCCCATGGCGCAGATGTCTCCGAGCACGGCGTCACCCTGGAGACGCCGCGCATGGGCGCCCGGTTCGTGGCGATTCAGGCGGCGCCGCTCGCCGAGCTGCCGGGTCGAGTCGTGGTCTCGCTCCACGAACAGTCGATGGCCCGCAAGATCGACCGGCAGCTCACTCACCGTAACGCCGCCCGTTCGGTGACGGCGATGGCGGCGCTTTTGGCCCATGAGGTCAAGAACCCGCTGTCGGGCATCCGGGGCGCGGCACAGCTCCTGGAACAGAACGCCTCGGAGTCCGACCGCGAACTCACCCGCCTGATCTGCGAGGAGACCGATCGCGTATGCGCCCTGGTCGACCGCATGGAAGGTTTTGCCGACGCGCGGCCGATCGAGCGTGAGCCCATCAACATCCACCGGGTGCTGGGTCACGTGCGCAAGGTGGCCGAGAGTGGATTTGCCCGCCACGTCGGTTTCATCGAGGATTACGATCCGTCGCTGCCGCCGGTGTACGGCAACCGCGACCTGCTCGTCCAGGCGTTGCTCAATGTGGTCAAGAACGCGGCCGAGGCGGTGCCGGCCGACGGCGGCGAGATCACGCTGTCCACCGCCTACCGGCACGGCGTTCATCTCGCGGTGCCGGGCAGCGAAAGCCGCGTGCGCCTGCCGCTGGTGGTGAGCGTTCAGGACAACGGGGCGGGGATCCCCGAGGATCTCAGGCCGCACCTGTTCGACCCGTTCGTCAGCGCCAAGGCCAGCGGAAGCGGCCTGGGCCTGACCCTGGTCGCCAAAGTCGTCGAAGATCACGGCGGCCTCATCGAGGTCGAGAGCCAGCCGCGGCGCACCACCTTCCGGATCATGCTGCCGGTGCACGGCGACGGGGACGGCGGGTCGTGACCGGCTCCACGATCCTCATCGCCGACGACGATCGGGCCATCCGGACCGTCCTGGACCAGGCGCTCGGCCGCCTCGGCCACGAGGTTCGCACCACCGGGCACGCCGCGACCCTGTGGCGCTGGGTCGCCGACGGCGACGGCGACCTGGTGATCACCGACGTGATCCTGCCCGACGAGAACGGCCTGGACCTGATCCCGCGCATCAAGAAGCTCAGGCCGGAGTTGCGCATCATCGTCATGACCGCGCGCAACACCCTCCTGACCGCGGTCAAGGCGACCGAGCGCGGCGCTTTCGAATACCTGCCCAAGCCGTTCGACCTGAACGAGCTGGTGACGGTGGTCCAACGCGCCCTCACGGCGCCCAGGACGGGGCTCGCCGAGCCCGCGGACTCGGCGGAGCTGGAGGAACAACTGCCCGTGATCGGCCGGTCACCCGCCATGCAGGAGGTCTACCGGGTCCTGGCGCGCTTGATGAGCACCGATCTCACGGTCATGATCATCGGCGAGTCCGGCACCGGCAAGGAGCTGGTGGCGCGGGCCCTGCACGATTACGGCAGGCGACGCAACGGCCCGTTCATCGCCATCAACATGGCGGCGATCCCCCGCGAGCTCATCGAAAGCGAGCTGTTCGGCCACGAGAAGGGCGCGTTCACCGGCGCCGCGGCGCGCCATGCCGGCCGCTTCGAGCAGGCCGATGGCGGCACCCTTTTCCTCGATGAGATCGGCGACATGCCGCCCGAGGCGCAAACCCGTCTCTTGAGGGTCCTGCAGGAGGGCGAGTTCACCCGAATCGGCGGCCGAACGCCGATCCGCGCCGATGTCCGCATCATCGCCGCGACCCACCGCGACCTCGGCCAGCTGATCCGGCGAGGTCTGTTCCGCGAGGACCTGTTCTACCGGCTCAACGTGGTGCCGATCCGGCTGCCGCCG
>JBHICX010000310.1:0-3185 GCA_046759805.1 Kiloniellales bacterium
ACCAAGTGCTCGATACCATGCCGCTCGAGCGCGAGCGCGGCATCACCATCAAGGCCCAGACCGTGCGCCTCGCCTACACCGCCGCGGACGGCCAGACCTATCAGCTGAACCTGATGGACACCCCCGGCCATGTGGACTTCTCCTACGAGGTCAGCCGCTCGCTTGCCGCCTGCGAGGGCTCGCTCCTGGTGGTGGACGCAACGCAAGGGGTGGAGGCGCAGACGGTCGCCAATGCCTATCTGGCGATCGAGGCCGGCCACGAGATCGTGCCCGTCTTGAACAAGATCGACCTGCCGGCCGCCCAGCCCGACCAGGTGCGGGCCCAGATCGCCGACGTGATCGGCCTGGACAGGGCGCAGGCCATCGAGATCTCGGCCAAGACCGGCCAAGGCGTGGAGGCGGTGCTGGAGGCGCTGGTCGGCCGCCTGCCGCCGCCGCGGGGCGACCCTCGGGCGCCGCTGACGGCGCTCCTGGTCGACAGCTGGTACGACCCGTATCTCGGCGTCATCTGCCTGGTGCGGATCCGCGACGGGGTGCTGCGCCGGGGCCTGAAGCTCAGGATGATGTCGACCGGCGCGGTGCACCTCACGGACCGGGTCGGCATCTTCACGCCAAAACGGGCCGAGGTGGAGGCGCTGGGCCCGGGCGAGATCGGCTTCCTCACCGCCGCCATAAAGTCGGTGGCGGACACCCGCGTCGGCGACACCTTGACCGACGATCGCGCCCCGGCGGCGGCGCCGCTCTCCGGCTTCAAGCCGAGCCTGCCGGTGGTGTTCTGCAGCCTGTTCCCGGCCGAGGCCGCCGACTACGAGGCCCTGCGCGAGGGCCTGGCCCGGCTCAGGCTCAACGATGCCAGCTTCCACTACGAGCCGGAGACCTCGACGGCGCTGGGCTTCGGATTCCGCTGCGGCTTCCTGGGGCTCCTACACCTGGAGATCGTGCAGGAGCGGCTCGAGCGCGAGTTCGCCCTGGAGCTGATCAGCACCGCGCCCAGCGTGGTCTACCGGCTGCGTCTCCGCGACGGCCGGGTCATCCGGCTGCACAACCCGTCCGACATGCCGGACCCGGTCCTGATCGAGGCGATCGAGGAGCCGTGGATCAGGGCCACCATCCTGGTGCCGGGCGAGTTCCTGGGCTCGATCCTGGCGCTGTGCACGGAACGCCGCGGCGAGCAGGTGGAGCTCACCTATGTCGGCGACCGGGCGATGGCGGTCTACCGCCTGCCCCTGAACGAGGTGGTGTTCGACTTCTACGACCGGCTGAAGTCGCTGAGCCGCGGCTATGCCAGCTTCGACTACGAGATGGACGACACCCGCGAGGGCGACCTGATCAAGCTCACCATCCTGGTGAACGGCGAGCCGCTCGACGCCTTGACCTCGGTGGTGCATCGCGCCCACGCCGAGGCGCGCGGCCGGGCGCTGTGCCAGCGCCTGAAGGCGCTGATCCCGCGCCAGTTGTTCAAGGTGGCGATCCAGGCCGCCATCGGCGGCCGCATTGTCGCCCGCGAGACCCTGTCGGCGCTGAGAAAAGACGTGACCGCCAAGTGCTACGGCGGCGACGTCTCGCGCAAGCGCAAGCTCATGGAGAAACAGAAGGCGGGCAAGAAGCGCATGCGCCGGTTCGGCAAGGTCGAGATCCCCCAGTCCGCGTTCATCGCCGCCCTCAAGCTAGGCGACGAGTGACCCCGGACCGGGGCCAGTCCTTGCGGCACACTCGCGCCGGTGGCCACATGGCGTAGGCACAACCGAACGAAAGATAATGATTCATACTATCGGCCATTATGGCCGACTCCTGGCCTCCCGCTCCCCCACCCGGCCACCCATAGCATACGATCCCGTGGGTGCCCGCCCCGGCGGACGGGCCGGGGGCCGGGTGGGGGAGCGGGAGGGGTCAAGATCAAGGACCGCTAGTATCACCACAAAGATGGGGTAATCGGGCCTGACGCCAGCCGGCGGCCCGAGGCCTAGGCCATGGACTTATAAATGGGCACCGCAAGTTGCGATGTCCGCTCCGAGGCTCTAACCAGTCAACCTAATCCAACTCGACCAACGACCGCTCATGACCCAAAGCTGCCGTTCGAGAGTGTTGCTTTTCCCGCAATGCCGATCTGCTAAAATCCCTACCGATTGGGAGGCGCATTGTGGCTGGCGACGTCCGGGAATGGCTCGAAGGTTTTGGGCTCGACAAGTACGCCGAGGCGTTTGTGGAGAACGGCGTCGATCTTCGCGCTCTTCCGCACTTGAGCGAGGACGATCTGAAAGAGTTGGGTGTCTTGCTGGGACACCGTCGGATTTTGCTCGCCGCTATCGCATCCTTTCAAGATCAAGAGTCCGCACGACAGGATCAGGAGCCGGCTTCCGAACCGTTGTCGCGAGGTGAGGCAGAGCGGCGTCAATTGACGGTGATGTTCTGCGACCTGGTCGGCTCGACGGAGTTGTCGGCGCGGCTGGACCCAGAGGACCTACGCGAAGTCATGCGCCGCTACCAGGACACCGTGGCCGGGCTGGTAGCGCGCTTCGAGGGTCATGTTGCTAAGTTTCTCGGTGACGGGGTGCTCGCCTTTTTCGGCTGGCCGCGGGCCTATGAGGACCAGGCGGAGCGGGCCGTGCGGTCGGGCATGGCCGCGGTGGAGGCGGTCGCTAACCTGAAGACCGAGGATGGCCAGGAGCTTGAAGCTCGCGTTGGCATCGCTACGGGGCAAGTGGTGATCGGCGACATCGTCGGGGAGGCTGCGACGGAGGAAGATGCGGTCGCCGGTGAGACACCAAATCTGGCGGCCCGTCTACTTGAAATGGCTTCATCGGGCCAAGTGGTGATCGGCGCCACAACCCGTTTGCTAATCGGCGAAGCCCTCGACCTCGAGGACCTCGGGACCCATCAACTCAAAGGCTTTGCTGAGCCGGTGGCGGTCTGGCGGGTGGTTGGCGAAAGCCCGGCGGCGAGCCGATTCGAGGCAGTGCACCGGGGCGCGCTCTCCCAGCTTGTCGGACGCGAGCACGAGCTGGGACTGCTGCGGCGCGCCTGGGAGCAAAGCCGGGCGGGCATCGGACAAGTGGTTTTGATCAACGGCGAGCCCGGCATCGGCAAGTCCCGGCTAGCGGACGCGTTGGGCGCAGAACTCAAGGCGGAGGGCTGTACCCGGATCACGCTCGGTTGTTCGCCCTATCATACCAACAGCGCGCTCT
>JBHICX010000311.1:0-3178 GCA_046759805.1 Kiloniellales bacterium
TGGCGCCGCGCAGCCGGTCGGCGCTGGCCTCGAGCGGGCCTGTGAGCGCCGCCGCAGGTGTCGTCGGATGGGGCAGGCCGGCAACCGTGGAGAGGGCGATCAGCGGCGCCCGGTAGCGCCAGGGCTGCGGGATCAGCTCCACCGGATCGACACCGTAGAACAGGATCAAGTCGGCCCGGCCGACGCAGTCCGCCTCGGCCTTGGCCCCGGTGAAGGCGCCGACGACGCGCCGGTCGCGGTCGGAGACCGCGCCCTTGGCCTTGTAGGTGGTCATGAGCGGACAATCGAGGCCGTCGAGCAGCCGGCCGAGCGCCGCCGCGGCGGCGGCCTCGCGGGCCTCAAGCCCGGCCACGATCACCGGGCGCCGGGAGCGTGACAACAGCGCCCGGGCCGCCGCCACGTCCGCCTCGGGCGGGTCGGGGGGCGGCGGCGGAGGCGGCGCCTCTCGCCTCGGCGAAGCCTCTCGCCTCGGCAAAGCCTCCGGCGAAGCCCGGGCCGGCGTAGCCAGGGTCGGCGTCGGGCCAGTGATGGGTGTGGCGGCCTGACGGGCGCTCAAATCGATATGCACCGGCCCCGGCGGCGGCGCCATCGCCGTCTCGAGCATGTCTTCGATCACCTGGCCGGCGTCCTCGGCGCCGAGCCGACACGTCGCCTTGGTCAACGGGGCGAACAGGGCGCGCTGGTCGAACACCTGGTGTGGTGGGACAGCCGCCTCTTCGTCGGCGCAGTCGCTGACCAGCAGCAGCGGCGCCCGTTCCAGCGCCGCGTAGGCGACGCCGTTGACGGCGCTGGCCGCGCCCGGGCCGACCCCGGTGATGGCCACGCCGGGCACGCCGGAAAGCTCGGCGCCGACCGCCGCCATGAGCACCGCCGCGGTCTCGGTCTGGGTGAGCACGAAATCGATGCCGTGCGCCTCGGTGGCGGCGATGATGTCGAGGCTGCTGCCGCCGCCCGGTACCCCGAAGATGCGCTTGACCCCGCGGGCGCCGAGGGCGCCGACCAGGGCCTCGGCGACGGTGGGCGCGGCGGTCATGCGCCTTGGCTCGGGCATTGCCGGATCACGGTTCCCTCGCGCCTCAGATGTTCTTGAACCGGCCGAGGGCCTCGGTGAAGGTGAGGCCGCGTTCGAGCTCGGCCCGCGCCTGGCGGTCGTCCCGGGCGTTGCGGCGGGCGAGCTTCAGCACCTCCGCCGCGCGCTCCGCGGGCACCACCGCGATGCCGGTCACGTCGGCGACCACGATGTCGCCGGGCCGTACCAGGACGCCGTCGATGGTGACCTCGACATTGATCGCCTCGACCCGGATGCGGCCGCGTCCCGGAGTCGGCACCAAGTGGCGGGAGAAAACCGGAAAGCCCAGCTCGGCGATCTCGTCTGCGTCGCGCACGCCCCCGTCCACCACTAGCCCCGCCAGCCCCTTGAGCCGGGCGGCATAGGACGCAAGCCCGCCCCAGGTAGAGACCGGGTTGCCGCCGTTGTCGACCACGATCACGTCGCCGGCCTGGGCCGCGTCGATCATATGGCCCACGCGGAAGTCGCTGGCCGGGAAGCTGCCCCTGGCGCCGGTCATTTCGCGCACGGTCACCGCCGGCCCGACACAGCGAAGCCCGGGCGCGATCGGCTTCAGGCCGGTGATGATGCCGCGCACGCCCACGTCGTCCAAGGCGTTGGCAATGGTGCTGGTGGCCAGCCCGCGGAAGCCGTCGATCAGCTTCTTGGCCGGTCGCTTGATGGTACCCGCCCGCATCCCCCGATGTTCCCTACCCAAGCGTTCGTGGCCGCCTTGATAGAGACAACCGCGCTTACTTGTCCACGACGAAAGCGCGCCGGCCGGCGCCGGCGCCTTGACACCGCCGCTACCACTTCTCAACATCGGTTCGGGTAGCGAACACTCTCGCGGCCGACGAGGGGAGCCATGAACGCGGCGGAGGTGCTTCTCGGGCCGGCGCTGGCCCGCGGCCTGGGCGATCGCCCCGCGCTCATTTTCGAGGGCCGGAGCGTCACTTATGCCGAGCTCGACGCGCGTGCCAGCCGTTGCGGTCATGCCTTGCGCGACGCCGGGGTCAAGGTGCAGGACCGGGTCATGCTGCTGGTCCACGACCGGCCGGAATGGTTCTACGCGTATCTGGGCGCCATGAAGCTGGGCGCGGTGCCGGTGGCGATCAACCTGCGGGCGTCGGCCGAGGAGCTGCGGTACGTCATCGAGGACAGCGCCTGCCGCGTATTCGTCGTCGATGCCGCGTTCCTGCCCTTATACGAAACGGTGGCGACGCGGCTCACGTCGCCGCCGGCGGTCGTGGTGGCCGACCGGGTCGCCGCCGGCCATCGCTCGTTGGACTGGATCATGAAAGGCCGTCCCGACGCCCTCGAGCCCGAGGATCTGGCGCCCGAGGACATGGCGATCTGGATGTACACCTCGGGCACCACCGGAAAGCCGAAGGGCACGGTGCACCTACAGCGAGCGATGCCGGAGGCGCCCCGCTTCCTGGGCGAGGTGCTCGGCGTCGGCCCCGGCGACCGGCTGTTCTGCACCTCCAAGCTGTTCTTCGCCTTCTCGCTCGGGCACTGTGTCCTGGCGTCGCTGCAGCTCGGCGCCGCCACGGTGTTGCTCGAGCCCTGGCCCACGACCGACGCGGTGGCCGACGTGGTCGAGCGCGACCGTCCGACGGTGGTGTTCACGGTGCCGACGCTCTACCGCAACCTGCTCCGGGACGGCCAAGCGCAACGGAAAGCGTTCCGCCAGGTGCGCCAGTACATCTCCGCCGGCGAGCGCCTGCCCGAAGCGCTGTTCGAGCGCTGGCACGAGGCGACCGGCCGCCGCATCCTCGAGGGCGTCGGCGCCACCGAGACCTTGATGATGTTCCTGGCCAACCGGCCCGACGACTGCCGGCCCGGCGCCAGCGGGCTCGCCGCCCCCGGGACCGAGGTGCGGCTCACCGACGAGGCCGGCGACCCGGTCGTCGAGGCGGGCCGGACCGGGGTCATGTGGGTACGCTCTGACTGTATCGCCGCCGGCTATTGGAACCAGGATGAGATGACCGCCGCCGCCTTCCGGGATGGCTGGTACTGCACCGGCGACATGTTCTCGCGCGACGCCGACGGCTGGTACCAACACCAGGGGCGCTTGGACGACATGCTGAAGGTCTCCGGCCAGTGGGTGTCACCGACCGAGATCGAGGA
>JBHICX010000312.1:0-3159 GCA_046759805.1 Kiloniellales bacterium
GGGTTCTTCGAGAAGTGGCGCGACGCCAAGGGCCGGTTCGTGCCGCCCGAGCCCGCCCCGGCGGGGCCGGCGCGCATCGCACCCGAAAGCCCGGCGCGCCCGGCCGCGCGCCTCGGCGAAGCCTACGGCGTAGCCAGGGCGGACGCGGCCATCGAGTGCATCGACTGCGGCGTCTGTTATGCCGCCTGTGACGTGGTGGCGTGGAACCCGGACTATCTGGGCCCGGCCCAGCTCAACCGGGCCTGGACCCTCGTCAACGACGTGCGGGACGCCGACCGCCTGGGGCACTTGCGTGCGGTGGCGGGGGATGCTGGCTGCCACGCCTGCCACAGCCATCAGAGCTGCGCCGAGCATTGCCCCCGGGGCCTCAACCCGACGGCCTCGATTGCCGGGCTCAAGCGGGCGCTGGCGGCGGCGGCGCTCAAGGGGGAGCTGTGAGCCCGCGCGGCGAGACCTGGCTGTGGCTCGTCCAGCGGCTGAGCGCCATGGTCCTGGCGCCGCTGGTCATGGTGCACCTGGCCACCATCGTCTACGCGGTCGAGGGGGGCTTGAGCGCCCAGGAGATCCTGGCCCGCACCCAAGGCAGCCTGTTCTGGGGAACGCTGTACACGCTGTTCGTGGCGGCCGCCGCGGTACACGGGCCGATCGGCTTGCGCACGGTGATCCGCGAGATGACCTCCTGGCGGGGCTCGAGCCTGGACCTGGCCATGATCGCTTTCGCCGCGGGGCTGGCGCTGATGGGACTCGCTGCGGTGAGGGCGGTGACGTGAGGCGGCGCTCGCGCGACCATCCCGGATACTGGGCCTTCGTGCTGCATCGCATCTCCGGCGTCGGCCTCGCCCTGTTCCTGCCGGCCCACTTCTGGACCCTCTCGCTGGCCCTCGACGACGCGGCCCGGCTCGACGGCTTCCTCCGCTGGACCGAGGACCCGCTGGTGAAGGCGGCGGAGACCGGGCTCATCGTGCTGCTGGCGGCGCACTTGACCGGTGGCTTGCGGCTGCTGGCGCTGGAGTTCCTGCCCTGGAGTGACCGGCAGAAGACCTTGATCGCGCTCGCTTCCGGGCTCGCCCTGGTGGCCGGCCTCTTGTTCCTGACCAGCGCGGTGTGAGATGGCGGATATCGAGCGCTTACACACCGACATCCTGATCCTGGGCAGCGGCGGAGCCGGGCTGTTCGCTGCTTTGCACGCGCTGAAAGCCGCGCCGGAGCTCGAGGTCACGGTGGCGGTCAAGGGGCTTCTGGGTAAGACCGGCTGCACCCGCATGGTGCAGGGCGGCTACAACGTCGCCCTGGGGCCGGAGGATTCGCTCGAGCGCCATTTCATGGACACCATCATCGGCGGCGACTGGCTGCCGCGCCAGGACCTGGCCTGGAAGATGGTGGCCGGCGCCCGGGAGCGGGTCTATGAGCTCGAGACCGAGATCGGCTGCTTCTTCGACCGCAACCCGGACGGGAGCCTGCACCTGAAGGCCTTCGCCGGGCAGAGCCTCGACCGCACGGTGCACAAGGGGGACTTGACCGGCATCGAGATCATGGGCCGGCTGGCGGAGCAGGTGTGGGCGCGCGAGGTGCGCCGGCTCGAGGACCACCGCGCCGTGGCGCTCATCAAGACGCCCTCGGGCGAGGCGCTCGCCGGCGTGCTGATGATCGACATGCGAGAAGGGGCGTTCCGCTTCGTGCAGGCGCGGGCGGTGCTCTTGGCCACCGGCGGCGGGCCGACCATGTACCTCTATCACTCCCCCGGCGGCGACAAGAGCTGCGACGGCCTGGCGATGGCGCTCAGGGCCGGCCTCGGCTTACGCGACATGGAGATGGTGCAGTTCCACCCCACCGGCCTGTTGGCCGGGCCGGACACGCGGATGACCGGGACCGTGCTGGAGGAGGGGCTGCGCGGCGCCGGCGGTCATTTGCTGGGCGGCGACGGCGCCCGCTTCATGCCCCGATACCACGCCGACGCCGAGCGGGCGACGCGGGACCTGGTCAGCCGCGCCATCTATCGGGAGATGCGGCGCGGCAACACGACCCCGAACGGCGGCGTCTACATCGACATGAGTCACCTGGGCGCGCATGAGGTGCGCCGCCAGTTCAAGGGCATGGTGCAACGCTGCGCCGACTGCGGCTTCGACCTGGCCCAAGGCCGGGTCGAGGTGGTGCCGACGGCCCACTACCTGATGGGCGGGCTCATCTTCGAGGCCGACGGCTCGACCGGCCTCCCTGGCCTATTCGCCGCCGGCGAGGACACCGGCGGTGTGCACGGCGCCAACCGCCTCGGCGGCAACGGGGTCGTAAACTCGACCGTCTTCGGCGGCCTCGCCGGCGAAGCCATGGCGGCCTGGGTGCAGCGGGAAGGCGCGTACCTCGAACCCGACCGGGCCGCGGTCGATGAGGCGCGGGCCCGCTGCCTCAAGCCCTTGGGCCGGCCCGCGGGCGACGTCAACCGGATTCGCGAGCGCCTGTACCGGGTGATGTGGGACCAGGTCGGCGTCCTGCGCGACCGGCCGGGGCTCGAGCGTGCCGCGGCCGCCCTCGACGAGCTGGCGGCGGAACTCGAGGACACCGGCATCGCCGACAGGGCCCCGGCCTTCAACCCGTCCTGGCACGACTGGCTCAACCTGGAGAGCTTGGTCCTCGTAAGCAAGGCGATCGCCCGGGCGGCGCAATCGCGCGCGGAATCCCGCGGCGCGCATTTTCGCGAGGACTACCCGGAGGCCGGCCCGCTGGAGGACTCGACCTTCACCGTGGCGCGCATGGAGGACGGCAGCCTCGCGTTGTCAACCGAGCCGGTCGCCTTCACCCTGGTGAAGCCCGGCGACACGTTGATTGAAGGTGCCTAATGCGCGTGTTCATAAACCGACAGTCTGCTTCACGCTACGTAACAGACCTTTTGGATGCCAAGTCAGGTAGTGCCGCTCTTGACCCTAGGCTGACGTAAGCTCAGTTACCGCCTTTCGCCTCCCCCTCACACTCCGCCGAGGTAGGGCTGATAGCCGGCCAGCACCCTTTTTGGCTGTGCGCTCGCCAGTTATCATGACTGGCTGCCGAATACGAGGGGAGAATCGACCATGATGCGTAAGCAGGACAGAAACAACGAGCGTCGCACCCACTACCCGGAAATCGAACCCTACCGAACAGACCGGCTCAAGGTTTCCGACCTGCACG
>JBHICX010000313.1:0-3143 GCA_046759805.1 Kiloniellales bacterium
CCGCGAGGGCGGCCGCACCGTCGGCGCCGGCGTCGTCTCCTCCATCGTCGAATAGGACGGGTGATGGACAACCAGAACATTCGCATCCGACTGAAGGCGTTCGATCACCGGGTGCTGGACCAATCGACGACGGAGATCGTCAACACGGCGAGACGCACCGGTGCCCAGGTGCGGGGGCCGATCCCGCTGCCCACCCGCATCGAGCGCTTCACGGTGCTGCGCTCGCCGCACATCGACAAGAAGTCGCGCGAACAGTTCGAGATCCGCACCCACAAGCGGGTCCTCGACATCATCGACCCGACCGCGCAGACGGTCGACGCGCTGATGAAGCTCGAGCTGGCGGCCGGCGTCGACGTCGAGATCAAGCTCTAGGGACGACGGCGATGCGTACCGGCCTCATCGCACAGAAGCTCGGCATGACCCGGGTCTTCAACGACTCCGGCGAACACGTCCCGGTGACCGTGCTCAAGGTGGAGGACTGCCGGGTGGTCGCGGTGCGGACCGCGGACAAGGACGGCTACGATGCGCTGCAGCTGGGCGTCGGCAAGGCCAAGGTCAAGAACGCGTCGCGGGCGGCCCGCGGCCATTTCGCCAAGGCCCGCGTGGAGCCGCGGCGCAAGCTCGCCGAGTTCCGGGTGTCACCGGAGGCGCTTATCGATGTCGGTGCCGAGATCTCGGTCGAGCATTTCCAGGCCGGCCAGTTCGTGGACGTGAGCGGCACCTCGATTGGCAAGGGTTTCGCCGGCGCCATGAAGCGCCACGGCTTCGCCGGTCAGCGGGCCTCGCACGGGGTTTCGCTTTCCCACCGCGCGCCCGGCTCGACCGGCCAGTGCCAGGACCCCGGCAAAGTGTTCAAGGGCAAGAAGATGCCGGGCCAAATGGGTGGCGCCCGCATCACCACGCAAAACCTCGAGGTGATATCGACCGACGCCGGACGCGGGCTGCTCCTGGTCAAGGGCGCGGTGCCGGGGGCCAAGGGCGGCTGGGTCCTGGTGCGTGACGCGGTCAAGGGGACGCGGACCGAGGGGCTGCCGTTCCCGGCGGCGCTCGCCGGAGCGCCCGAGGCGGCGGCGGCCGAGGCGGCGGAAGCCGAGGAGGCGCAATCCGGCGAGGCGGAAGCGCCCGCCGCCGAGCCCGACGCCGCGAAGGCGGAGGACTGAGCCGATGAAGTGGCCGGTCAAGACGCTCGACAACAAGAAGGTCGGCACCATCGAGCTTGCGGACCAAGTCTTCGGTCTCGACGAGATCCGTCAAGACATCCTGGCCCGGACGGTGAACTGGCAGCTGGCCAAGCGCCGCGCCACCTCCCATAAGACCAAGGGTGTCAGCGACATCCGCGGCTCCACGCGCAAGCCCTGGCGGCAGAAGGGTACCGGTCGGGCGCGCCATGGCTCGCTGCGCTCGCCGCAGTTCCGCGGCGGGGCGGTGATCTTCGGCCCGGTGGTCCGCAGCCACGCCCACGACCTGCCGAAGAAGCTGCGTCGGCTGGCGCTGCGCACCGCCTTGTCGGCCAAGCAGAAGGACGGCAAGCTCATCATCCTTCGGGACGCCGCGCTGAAGAGCCCCAAGACCAAGGACCTGGCCACTCGCCTTGAACGGTTAGGGGTGGCATCGGCGCTGATCGTCGACGGCGCCGAGCTGGATCAGAACTTCACCCGTGCCGCCGCCAACATCCCGAACGTCGACGTGCTGCCGAGCCAGGGCGCCAACGTCTACGACATCCTGCGCCGCGATACGCTGGTGCTGACCCGGGCCGCGGTGGACCTCTTGGAGGCCCGACTGAAATGAGCCGGGGTCGGCGATACAAGCCGCGCAAGGGCGAACCCGGCCGCGAGCGGAGGCATGACATCATCCTGTCGCCAGTGATCACCGAGAAGGCGACCATGGGTTCCGAGCACGGCCAGGTGACCTTCCGGGTGCCGCTCGACGCCCACAAACCGGAGATCAAGGCCGCCGTCGAGGCGCTGTTCAACGTCAAGGTCAAGGCCGTCAACACGCTGCGCCAGAAGGGCAAGGTGAAGCGGTTCCGCGGGCGCCCCGGCAAGCGCAACGACTACAAGAAGGCGATCGTGTCCCTCGAGGAGGGCCACACCATCGACGTGACCACGGGGCTGTAGCGCCATGCCGCTCAAGCAATACAAACCGATCACCGCCGGCATGCGCGGCCTGGTCCTGGTCGATCGCTCGCAGCTGTATAAGGGCAAGCCGGTCAAGAAGCTGACCCACGGGATCGGCAAGTCCGGCGGCCGCAACAACACCGGCCGAACCACCGCCTGGAACCGCGGCGGCGGGCACAAGCGACGCTACCGGATCATCGATTTCAAGCGCCGCAAATGGGACCTGCCGGCGACCGTGGAGCGGCTCGAATACGACCCGAACCGGACCGCCTTCATCGCCCTCTTGCGCTATGAGGACGGCGAGCTTGCCTACATCCTGGCGCCGCAACGACTGAGGCCCGGCGACCGGGTAATGGCCGCCGAGCGTGCCGACATCCGACCCGGCAACGCCATGCCGCTCAAGAATGTCCCGCCCGGCACCATCGTCCACAACGTGGAGTTGAAACCGGGCAAGGGCGGCCAGATCGCCCGCTCCGCCGGCGCCTATGTACAGCTGGTCGGGCGCGACGCGGGCTACGCCCAGCTGCGGCTCAACTCCGGCGAGATCCGACGGGTGCGCGCCGAGTGCATGGCCACCATCGGTGCCGTCTCCAACCCCGACCATGCCAACATCAAGCTCGGCAAGGCCGGACGCCGGCGCTGGCTCGGCCGCCGCCCGGTGGTGCGCGGAGTGGCGATGAACCCCGTCGACCACCCGCATGGCGGCGGCGAAGGTCGCAGCTCCGGCGGTCGCCACCCGGTGACGCCGTGGGGCAAGCCGACCAAGGGCATGCGCACGCGGCGCAACAAGCGGACCGACCGGCTGATCGTGCGCCGTCGGCGCAAGAAGGGTTGACGGAGGGGGCCGGCCGTGGCGCGTTCAGTCTGGAAGGGTCCGTTCGTCGACGGCTATCTGCTGCGCAAGGCGGAGCAAGCGCGCCAGTCCGGGCGCAACGAGGTGATCCGCACCTGGTCGCGGCGCTCGACCATCCTGCCGCAGTTCGTCGGCCTCACCTTCGGCGTCCACAACGGCCACAAGTTCATTCC
>JBHICX010000314.1:0-3140 GCA_046759805.1 Kiloniellales bacterium
ACCTGCCTGCGCGAAGCCGGGGCTTCGCTTCGGCGAAGGCAGGCGATCCCGTGGGCGGCCGGGTGGGGGCGCGGGCTGGAACCGATTTCGCGTGAGCGGAAACCGCGCTAGATTTCGATCGGGGCTTGGTCGAGGAAACCGGAGACAGATTCCATGCGGGCAGAAATCCAGGCGATCGCAGACGAGATCAGGCAGTCATTGGCGCTGCTGAGGAGGCATCTTTGACCTGGAGACCGCCCTCCGCCGCCTCGACGAGCTGAACGCGCGCGCCAAGGATCCGCGGCTCTGGGACGACGCCCAAGCGGCCCAGCGGCTGATGCGGGAACGCAACCGACTGGACAGCGCCATCGGCGACTACCGTCACCTAGAGAGCGAGCTCGAGGACAACCTCGAGCTCATCGAGCTGGGCGAGGCGGACGGCGACCAGGCGGTGGTCGAGGAGGCGGAGCGGGCGCTCGGCGCGCTGCGTGGGCTGGCGCTCAAGAAACAGCTGGAAAGCCTGTTGTCCGGCGAGGCCGACCGCAATGACTGCTACCTCGAGGTGCACGCCGGCGCCGGCGGTACCGAGTCCCAGGACTGGGCCGAGATGCTGGCCCGGATGTATCTGCGCTGGGCCGAACAACACGGCCACAAGGTCGAGTGGCTGGAGGAGAGCCCCGGCGAGGAGGCGGGGCTCAAGTCGGCGACCCTGAAGATCATCGGAGACAACGCCTATGGCTGGCTCAAGACCGAGTCGGGCGTGCACCGGCTGGTCCGCATCTCGCCCTACGATGCGCAGTCGCGCCGGCACACCTCGTTCGCCTCGGTCTGGGTCTACCCGGTGATCGACGACACCATCAGGGTCGAGATCAACGACAAGGACCTGCGCATCGATACCTATCGCGCTTCGGGCGCCGGCGGTCAGCATGTCAACCGCACCGACAGCGCCGTTCGCATCACCCACCTGCCGACCGCAATCGTGGTGCAGTGCCAGAGCGACCGCTCGCAACACCGCAACCGGGCCAGCGCCATGGCCATGCTGCGCTCGCGGCTATACGAGCGGGCGTTGCGCGAGCGTGGGGACGAGATCAAGGCCCAGCACGAAGCCAAGGCCGACATCGGCTGGGGCCATCAGATCCGCTCCTACGTGCTGCACCCCTATCAGATGGTGAAGGACCTGCGCACCGGCGTCGAGACCGGCAACACTCAGGCGGTACTCGACGGCGACCTGGATCGGTTCATCGAGGCCGCATTGGCCCAGCGCGTCTGACGCCGGGCCCGGCCTGGGGCTGGAGCAAAGTCAGTTCAGGCCGAACCAACCCACGCCCCCACCCGGCCACCCATAGCATACGATTCCGTGGGTGGCCGGGTGGGGGCGTGGGCTGGAGCCGATTGCAAATGATCGGATAATGCCCCAACCGCCAGGCGGTTGGTCAGGGGTTCTTCACCCAGCCCAGGATGTGCGAGGCCACCGCGACCAGCCCGCCGTCCTGGTTGGTCACCTTGATCTCGGCCGTGGCCCGACGCCTGTCCTCGTCCACCCCGGTAATTCGGTAGCTGGTGGTGACGGTGTCGTTGACGAACACCGGGGCGGTAAAGCGGATGCGGTCGTAGCCCAGCGAAACCGGGGTCTCTTCGCCGTTCATCGGCCGCGCCTTGGCGATCATCAGGGTCGAGGTGGTCGACATGAAGCCGACCAGGAGCGCGCCATGGGCAATGCGATGCCCGTAGCTCGAGCCCTTCATGTATTCCTCGTTGACGTGGTTGGCGGCGAAGTCGCCGGTTATGCCGGCGAACAGATAGATGTCGCTCTCCCCCACGGTCTTGGTGAAGCTCACTTCGTCGCCGACCTCGACGTAGAAGTTCCCCATGCAAGCCTCCTTGACCATCGCTCCCGCTCCGTCTCCGGCGGGACCCCGACCTTACCCCCGTCCGCGCCGGGCCGCCATCGGCAAACCCGCGTGTGACGCCGGGTCGTGGGTGCCGCTGAACGTGGGTGTCAGCCAGTGCGCTGGCCAGTATTAAACCATCGGCCATTATGGCCGACTCCTGGCCTCCCGCTCCCCCACCCGGCCACCCATAGCATACCTGCCTGCGCGAAGCCGGGGCTTCGCTTCGGCGAAGGCAGGCGATGCCGTGGGTGGCCGGGTGGGGGAGCGGGAAGGGTCAAGATCAAGGACCGCTATTATTACTCGCCGGCCTCGGCGATGCGGCGCTCGTCGGGGGCCAAGGCGGGGGGCTCGAAGGAACGGTCGTGCCGCAGCGAGGGCACCATGCGGCGCGCCTCGTCGACCTTGGCCGGGTCGATCTCCGCCACCACGAAGCCGGGCGCGGCGCCACCGTCGGCCAGCACCTCACCCCAGGGGTCGACGACGAGCGAGTGGCCATAGGTCTTCCGGTCGCCCGAATGCCGGCCGCACTGCGCCGGGGCGATGACGAAGCATGCGGTCTCGATCGCCCGCGCCCGCAACAGCACATGCCAATGGGCCTTGCCGGTGAACTTGGTGAACGCCGAGGGTATCGACAGCATGGTGGCACCCGCGTGGGCCAAGGCCCGGTAGAGATAAGGGAACCGCAGGTCGTAACACACGCTCATCCCGAGCCGCCCCCAGGGAGTCTCGGCCACCACCGCCCGGCCGCCCGGCCGGTACAGGGTGGACTCCCGGTAGCTCTTGCCGCCCGGCAGGTCGACGTCGAACATGTGAATCTTGTCGTAGCGGGCGACGATGGCGCCGGCATTGTCCAGCAGATAGGAGCGGTTCGCGAGCGTGGCCGGCCCCAGCCGAATGGCCAGCGAGCCGATCAGGAGCCAGGCGCCGGTCTCGCGGGCCAGCGCCCGGAACGCCGCCAGGGCCTGGTCCTGCTCTTCGGCCACCGACTTTTCGAGCATGATGCGCCGGCTGTTCTCGAGCAGGTTGACCACCTCGGGCAGGGTGATGAAGTCCGCGCCGGCCTCGCGCGCGGCGCGGATCAGCACCGTCGCCGCCTCCACATTGGCCGCGACGTCGGCGCCCGAGTTCACCTGCACGCAGGCGACCTTGAACCGATCGCTCATCGGACGCGCCCCGGCCGGAACAACGGGACGAACAAGGGAGATAGGGGGATGGTTGGGGATGAGGGGATAGGTTCACTGCGCGCCTCCCGCCTTCGCGAAGCCCGCT
>JBHICX010000315.1:0-3137 GCA_046759805.1 Kiloniellales bacterium
GACGAAATCTGGGGTGTCTATCCCGACGAGGCTATTGAGTAGCGCATTATCCGATTACGTGGAATCGGTTCCAGCCCACGCCCCCACGCGGCCACCCCCGGCCCGTCCCTCGCGCCTTCGCGGAGGCGGGCGGCCGGGGCGGGCCACGGCAGTGTCGGCTCAGGGTGGCCGGGTGGGGGCGGGGGCCGGTACAGCCTGAACGGATAATGCGCTAGCCCCGTAGGCGGCACGCAACTCGGCCTGCGCCTGGCGCATCACCGAGACGCCGCCGGCCACCGCCAGCGAGGCGATCACCGCGGCCACGCCGAGGTCGGCCCAGCCGGCGCCGGTCACCGCCACCCCCAGCGCCGCCAAGATCACCGCGATGTTGCCGATCGTATCGTTGCGGCTGCACAGCCACACCGAGCGCATGTTGCTGTCGCCCCGGCGGAACTTGAAAAGAAGCATGGCGCAGGCCAGGTTGGCGGCCAGCGCCAGACCCCCGATCGTGCCCATGATCAGCGCGTCCGGCACGCCGATCACGAACACCCGGTAGATCGCGGCCGCCAGCACCCCGGCGCCGAACACCGCCATCGCGGCGCCCTTGAGCCACGAGGTCGCGGCGCGCCAGTGCACGGCGCTGCCGAGCACCGCCAGGCTGATGCCGTAGTTGAGCGCGTCGCCGAGGAAGTCCAGCGCGTCGGCCTGCAGCGACAACGAGCCGGCGATCAGCCCGAAGACGACCTCGACCCCGAACATCGCGGCGTTGATCGCCAGCACCAGCCACAGGACCCGGCGATAACGCGGGTGCATCGCCGGCGCTGCGTCGCAGCCGCAATCGACTGGCGCCGCCATTCAGCCCTCACCCTCCGCCGGGACCTCGCCGACATGCTCGATCATGCCGCGCAGCATGGCGCGGATGTGGTCATCGGCGGCGCCATAGAACACCTGCTTGCCCCGGCGCCTGCCGCGCAGTACCCGGGCCGCCCGCAACAGCCGCAGGTGATGGCTGGTGAGCGATGCCGACAGCCCGAGCCGGCGCGCCAACTCGCCCACCGAGACTTCATCCTCGAGACAGGCCATGATGATGCCGAGCCGCGTCGGGTCCCCCATCAGGTGGAACATGCCCGCCAGCTCGACGATCTGGTCGGCGGACAGCGCCGGCGCGGAGGCGGTCGGTGCAAGGGCCTTGGGCATGGTAGTCCCACAAACAATTGAACATTTTTTCATATCTTTGGATAACTGCCGAGTCAAGTCGATTCTTGCCAGAGGACGGCGGCCGCTGCGATTCCACGTCAGTCGAAACCGCGCTAGACTGCCCGCGAACCACATTGGGGGCTGCCATCTTCGAGGGCTTCGAGCGGCGTCGGGTCTCCACCTCCGGCGCCGAGATCAACCTGGTCCAGGGCGGCGCCGGGCCGCCGGTGCTGCTGTTGCACGGCTATCCCCAGACCCACGTCATGTGGCACAAGCTGGCGCCGGGGCTGGCCCGGCATTTCACGGTGGTCGCGGCCGACCTGCGCGGCTACGGCGACAGCTCGAAGCCGCCGGCGGGCGACGGCCACGAGGCCTATTCGAAGCGGGCCATGGCGGAAGACCAGGTCGAGGTGATGGCGGCGCTGGGCCACGAGACGTTCCACGTGGTGGGCCACGACCGGGGCGCGCGGGTCGGCTACCGGATGGCCCTTGACCACCCGGGGCGAGTCGAGCGACTGGCGCTCTTGGACATCATCCCGACGCTGGAGCAGTTCGAGCGGGCCGACCAGGCCCTGGCGCTCAGGATATACCACTGGTACTTCCTGGCCCAGCCGGCGCCCCTGCCGGAGACCCTGATCGGCGCCCGGCCCGACTATTACCTCACACACAAGCTTCAGAGCTGGAGCGAATCGCCGGACGCCTTCGCACCCGAGGCGATGGCCGAGTACCAACGCTGCTTCGCCGACCCGGAGACGATCCGCGCAACTTGTGAGGACTACCGGGCCGGCGCCGGCGTCGACTGCGCGCACGACCGCGCCGACCGCGAGCGCGGCAACCGCATCACCTGTCCGCTCATGGTGCTGTGGGGCGAGCGGGGCCGCGGCCACATGCGCCGCGACGTGGTCGAGATCTGGCGCAACTGGGCCGACGACGTGCGCGGCCGCGCCTTATCTTGCGGCCATTTCCTGCCGGAGGAGGCGCCCGAGGAGACCCTCGCCGAGCTCATGGCCTTCCTCAGCGAGTGAGGCGGCGGACGGCTTGCAAATTGGCGCCGGCATCATCACCATGCGGCGCCTTGGAAACCCGCTGCAAGGGCTGTTGATGGCCGAACTCCGCTACAGGGTTCCGGACGATTCCCGGGTGTACGCCGTGGGCGACATCCATGGTCGGCTCGACCTCCTCATGGCGGTCGAGGATCTGATCCTCGAGGACGCGGCCAAGGCGCCGGAGCGCCGCAAGGTGGTGGTCTATCTCGGCGACTATGTCGACCGCGGCCCCGAGTCCAGGGGGGTGATCGAGCATCTGCGCGAGGCGCCGCTCACCGGCTTCGAGCGCGTGTATCTCATCGGCAACCACGAGTCGATGATGCTCGCGTTCCTCGAGGACCTTGGTGCCGGGCCCGGCTGGATGTGGAACGGCGGCGACGCGACGCTCATGAGCTACGGGGTTGCCGCCCCCACCGCCTGGACCGATCGCAATCAGCTCGAGGCGGCGCAGGACGGGCTCGAGCGGGCGCTGCCACAAAGCCATCGCGAGTTCCTCGCCGCCCTCGTGCTCAGCCATCGCGAGGGCGATTACCTGTTCGTCCACGCCGGAATCCGTCCCGGCGTCGCCCTCGATAAGCAGGATCCGAACGACCTGGTCTGGATCCGCGAGGAGTTCCTGGACTCGTCCGCGGACCACGGCGTCATGGTGGTGCACGGCCATACCATCCGCGAGCAGCCGGTACGCCGGCCGAACCGCATCGGCATCGACACCGGCGCTTACTTCACCGGCCGGCTGACCTGCCTCATTCTGGCCGGCGACCAGGTGACCCTATTGCAGGGCAGCGGCCGCGCCGGCGTTTTGTGGTAAGCGGCCTTCGGTGCTAGTGCATTATCCATTCAGGCTGAACCGGCCCACGCCCCCACCCCGCCACCCTGAGCCGACACTGCCGTGGGTGGCCGGGTGGGGGCGTGGGC
>JBHICX010000316.1:0-3114 GCA_046759805.1 Kiloniellales bacterium
CGGAAAGGGGGCCGCCCTGGTGGGTGCAGGTGTAATTGAAGGCGACCACGTCGCTGTGCGGTCCGATCCCGCCGCCCGCCGGCACGCCGAGTTTGACCAGCAGGGATTCGGCGTAGGCGCCCTCGTCGGGATAGGTGAAGTCGACAGGCACGTCCTGTTTGAGCTCGCTCAGCTTGGCGATCCGCTTGCGCGGATAGGTCGCCACCGTCGCCGGCACCTGCTGGGCATGCGGCGTCCCGGCATTCAGCACGACCATCACCGTGAAAGTGGTGGCCCCCGAGGTCAGCAGAAACTGGCGGCGTGACATCAGGCACGCGCCGTGAGCTTTGGCAGCCTCCGGGGCCGCTCCTCCGGGTGGGGACATAAGGGTCTCACTTTCCGTCTTCATGGCAGTGTCCTCGCTTACCTAGCGGGCAACGGTGCGTAGCCGGGAAGCTTCGGCGGCTCGATTTTGATCTCGGGACCGCTCAGCGACTCGAGAAACGCGACCAGATCATCGATTTCCTGATCCGTCAGTCCAAGCGGCCGGATCAGCTTGCTCTTGGTTTCGGCGAACTCGTTCCCGCCGCCGCCGGCGTTGTAGAACTCGACCACTTCCCGCAGGTCCCACAACGCCCCGTTGTGCATGTAAGGCGCCGTGTAGTTGATGTAGCGCAAGGGCGAGGTGCGGAACTTGCCCATATCGCCCGGCTCCTTGGTGCGGTAATAGAGGCCCGCATCGTCCTTGATGGTGCGGTACACCTCCTCGGGCACGCCCTTGGCGAGTTGTTCGTAACGGAAGGTGATCTGGGCGAGGCCGTCCTCCTCCCAGCGCGGCGCCGGCGGCACCCCGATGTTGTGGTACTTCTGGTCGCTGAGCAGCGGGCCATTGTGGCACTGCATGCACCCGGCCTTGCCCTTGAACAGCTTAAGCCCCCGCTTCTGCTGCGCGCTCAGGGCGCCCTCATCGCCCCTCATGTACTTGTCGAACGGCGTGTCGGTCTGGACCAGCGTGCGCTCGAAGGCCGCGATCGCCTTCCAGGCATTGGCAATTTTGGGCCACTCGTCGCCGAACACCTCCTTGAACCGCTTGCGGTACTCCGGAATGAAGGCAAGCCGGGCCTCCATCATGTCGTTCTCGCCGTTGCCGGCGACCGCTCCCCTCGCCGCGGACGGCGCCTGGGCCTCCAGGGATTTGGCCGCGCCGGCCCAGAACAGCTTGCCGTAATAGGCGGCGTTGACGACGGTCTGGCTGTTGCGCCAGTGCATCGTGCCGGGATAGCCGCGCGAGAGGTCGTCGGAGAAAGCCCAGCCGTGGCTCTGCGCGTGGCACGAGGCGCAAGAGGTCGAGGCGTCGCCGCCGAGGCGCGGATCGAAGAACAGCATCTTGCCGAGCTCCACCTTCTCCGGCGTCTGCGGGTTGTCGGGCGGGATCGGCGGCGGCCCCAGGGCGGCCAAGGGCGGCGGATTCATTTCCGCCTGCGCACCCACGAGAACGCCCGCAACGCCAACGATCAACGCCGCCACAACGAAGATTGATGCCTTACCGGTCTTCATTGTTCGGCTCCTAGTTCCTGGTGTCGCGCCAATTCTCGATGGCCGGATAGTCCGCCGGAATCTTGTCCTTCCAGACGAACTCGGGGCCGCTCAGGGGTTCGCCCGACAGGGCCTCCAGGAAGGCGATCAAGTCGATCTGCTCCTGTGTCGTGAGGCCGAGAGGCTTGAGCGCCGCATCCTTGTTGGCGTCGCTGCCGGCCCCGGCGTTGTAAAACGCCACCACCGCGGCAAGCGTCGAGAACACGCCGTTGTGCATGTACGGCGCCGTGTACCTGAGCTCGCGCAAGCTCGGCGTCAAGAACATGCCGATATCGGTCCCGTCCGCCTTGTGGCTGCGGACGTGGGCGCCCACGTCGCGGCGAACGTTCATGTAGTTCTCGACCCCCATGAACATGGCGTAAGTGACGTAGGTGACGTGGCGCAGCGGGTTGCGGAAGATCTCGGGATTCTCCGGCACCCCCAGATTGTGGGTTTTGTCGTCGGTGAAGCGCGGTCCGGCGTGGCACTGCGCACATCCCGCCTTGCCCTTGAACAGCTCGAACCCACGCTTGGCGGACCCGGACATGGCGCCCGTGTCGAAGGGCGCCCCGCGCGAGGTCAGGGTTTTCAGATACTCCGGAATCGCCTTGCGAACACCGCCGTTGCTGGGCTCGCCGAGCCCGGCCTTCTTGAACATCGCAACGTAAACCGGATCCTGCTTGAGGCGCTCCTGCATCAACCTCATGTCCATGTTCATGAGGTAGGACTCGGTGATCATCTCGCGGGTCACGTCGTTGAGATTCGTGCCGATGCGTCCGTCGTGGAACCACGCCGCCTTGCCGGCGGTGTTGATCAAACTCGGCGTGTTGCGGAACCCTTCCGAACCCGGATAGGCCTTGGACAACTCAAGGCCGTCGGCGAAGCCCTTCTCGGGCATGTGACAGCTCGCACAGCTGATGGCCGCGTCGCCCGAAAGCCGCGGATCGAAGAACAGCCGTTTGCCGAGTTCCGCCAGCTCGGGCTTGACTTTGATCGGTGGGACCGGCCCGAACTTCTCGGCCGCCCACATGGAGGACGAAATCACAGCCACCCCGGTCATGACCGTGAGGGCGACGGCCAAGCCCCGATGGACCCTAGCCGGACATTTCAACCTCATGAACCTGGCCCTCCCTGTCGATCTCCCGCAAGCAACGGCCGCTGAGCGTGGGACTGCCCATCTTCCTGCCGGGAAGGGGACGATCATGCCATCCCCGCTCCGGAATAACCAGCAATTCAAGCAACAAGAACCGCATTGGTCTTTGATCTAGATCAATGATGGGTGCCGCGAGACGTACTAGTTTCGCGGTGTCCTATGGCAAACCTTGTCTCCAAACAGGCTCGCAAGGAGGATTTCCAATGCAGAAACTGACTCTGATGGCGGCAACCGTTGTCGCTACCGCGCTTCTTTTCGGACCCGGCGCCTTCGCCGCCGGCGACCTCTCCAAGCAAGATCCGATCACCGTTCGGGTCGACCTCGGCAAGGAGGGCGTCGAGAAGCACAGATACCACCCGGACAAGCTGACCTTCGAGACCGGAAAGCTCTACAAGCTGGTGATCCAC
>JBHICX010000317.1:0-3102 GCA_046759805.1 Kiloniellales bacterium
GCATCGTCTGGATCGCGTCCTACCCGAAATCGGGCAACACCTGGGTGCGCGCGTTCCTTCACAACCTGTTCGTGAACCCACCCGGCCCGGCGGCGCCGGACGAGTTGAGCCGGCTTTCGGTCTATGCGGCCAATGCCATCGCTTACCGGCGTTTCATCGACAAGGAGCCGGCGGCGTTCACCCCTGAGGAGCTGGCGAACTTGCGTCCTAAGGTGCATCGGGAGTTCATGCGGATGGGTCCGGACTCGGTGTTCATCAAGACCCACAGTGTGATCGGGACCGAGTGCGGGGTGCCGCTGATCACCCCGGAATGCACGGCGGGCGCCATCTACGTCGTGCGCAACCCGCTGGACGTCTGCGTCTCGGTTGCCGACCACTTCGGCCTCCATATCGACGCCGCCATCAAGATGATGGGCGACAAGTCGGCGTTCCTGATTCCCGACGCGAAGCGCTGCCGAGAAGTCATCAGCAGTTGGTCCCACCATGTCTATAACTGGACCGCCTGGAAGGGCCTGCGCCTCCACGTGATGCGTTACGAGGATGCGCTGGAGAGGCCGCGGCAGACGTTCGGCGCGCTGGTCCGGTTTCTGGGCCTGCCGGCGCCGAAGGAGCGCATCGATCAGGCGATCGAGTTCTCCAGCTTCAAGGTGCTACAGAATTTGGAACAGCGCCACGGATTCGAGGAACGCAGCGACAAGGGCGGCAACTTCTTTCGGGTCGGCAAGTCCGGCCAATGGCGCAAGCGCCTGAAACCGGCCCAGGCGAAACGAATCGTCGCCGACCATCGCGGCCAGATGGCCCGCTTCGATTACCTTCCGTAATCTGGGCTTGCCCGGGCCTCGCCGGTCAATAAAGGTGCTGGCCGCCGGTGACGAAGATCTCGGTGCCGGTGACGTAGCCGAAGTCGGACGAGCACAGCTGGAACACCGCGGCCGCCACTTCGTCCGCGGTGCCCATGCGCTGCATGGGGATGCGGGTGACCAGCGGCTCGTATTCCGGCCCGATCATCTCGGTCTCGATCTCGCCCGGCGCCACCGCGTTGACCCTGACACCGAGCCCGGCGAACTCGACCGCCATCTCGCGGGTGAGCGTCGACAGCGCCGCCTTCGAGGTGGCATAGGCCGAGCCGGCGAAGGGATGGATGGCGTGGCCGGCGATCGAGGTCACGTTGACCACCGCGCCCCGGCCGCGATGCAGCGCCGCGGCGAACCCCCGCGCCAGCACCAGGGGAGCGAAAAGATTGAGCTCGAACACGGTGCGCCAACTCTCGATGTCGCCGTTGAGGCAGCCGAGACGTTCCTTGAACGGGGTCTTCGGCGACACCGCGGCATTGTTGACCAGCGCGTGCAACGGCCCGTCGTCGAGGATGCGGTTGGCCTCGTGGATGAAGCGGGCCACGCTCTCTTCATCCGCCAGGTCGGTGGGCAGGTGGTACGACCAGTTGGGGTCGCGCCGGCACTCTTCCGGCACCTCGTCGCGGCTACAGGTGACGATGCGCCAGCCCTCTTGGCTGAAGCGCTTCACCGTGGCGTGACCGATGCCGCGGCTGGCGCCTGTAAGCACCAGCGTGCGTCGCTCCGTCGCGGGGGCATGTTCAGGGCTCTCGGCCATGACACCACGTTAGGCTAAAACCAGCGCCGCTTCCAGGGCGCAGGCGCGGTTGCGCCCCGGGGCCGGAGTTGATAACAGTGCACGCCATCGGGGGTGGCGCGAATCTCGGCCAAGGGTCTCGTTCAAAACGGGGAGGTCATCGTGAAAGCCAGGTTGATTCTGGCTGGGGCCAGGCACGATCACGAGATGCCCCAGGGCCTCTACGACCATGCCCGCGCCATCGCCTAGACCGAGGCGGCGTGCGGTCATGCCATCATTCAATAGCTCAGATACGGCTGCCGCCGTCGCCCTGCCGCCGGTGACCCTAGTGCTGGGTGGCGCGCGCTCGGGCAAGAGCGCCCACGCGGAACGGCTGATCGAACGCGCCACCGGCCCGGGGCTCTACCTCGCCACCGCCGAGCCCGGCGACGCCGAGATGGCGGCGCGCATCCAGCGCCACCGCGATCGCCGGGGAAATCGTTGGGCCACCCTGGAGGTGCCCCTCGAACTCGCCGACGCGCTCATGAGCGAGGCCCGGCCGGAGCGGCCGGTGCTGGTCGATTGCCTGACCCTTTGGCTCGGCAACCTGATTGAGGCCGGACGCGACCCGGCCGCCGAGCGGGTGCGGCTCACCGAGGCGCTGGCCAAGGTTGCGGGACCCGTGGTGCTGGTGTCCAACGAGGTCGGCCTCGGCGTCGTGCCCGACAACGCGCTGGCGCGGCGCTTCCGCGACGAGGCCGGGCGGCTCAATCAGGAGGTCGCCGAGGTTGCCCACCGGGTGCTGTTCCTCGCCGCCGGCCTGGCCATGGTCTTGAAGGACGGCCGGACCGGGGGCGGCGGGCCATGACGCTCGCCGCCAGGATCCCGGTCACCGTGGTCACCGGCTTCCTGGGCGCCGGCAAGACCAGCCTCATTCGCAACCTCATCGCCGACCCCGCCGGCCGGCGCCTGGCGCTGGTGATCAACGAGTTCGGCGACCTCGGCATCGACCGCGAGCTGATTGCCGGCTGCGGCGTCGCCGGCTGCGCCGAGGACGACATCGTGGAGCTCACCAACGGCTGCATCTGCTGCACCGTGGCCGACGACTTCCTGCCCACCATCGAACGCCTGCTGGAGCGGCCGGAGCCGCCCGACCACATCGTCATCGAAACCTCGGGCCTGGCGCTGCCGAAGCCGTTGGTCAAGGCCTTCGACTGGCCGGAGATCCGCTCCCGGGTCACCGTGGACGGGGTGATCGCGGTGATCGACGCGGCCGCCGTCGCCGACGGCCGATTCGCCGACGACCCGGCGGCGGTCAACGCCCAGCGCCTGGCCGACCCGGCGCTGGAGCACGACTCGCCGCTGGAGGAGCTGTACGAGGACCAGCTCGCCTGCGCCGACATGGTGGTGCTGAACAAGGTCGACCTGGTGGACCCGGCGACGCTGGCCCGACTATCGTGCCAGGTCGGCGGCGGTCTGCGCCCGGCGGTGAAGCTGGTGGCCGCCAGCCACGGGGCGCTCGCCGCCGCGGTC
>JBHICX010000318.1:0-3092 GCA_046759805.1 Kiloniellales bacterium
GCAGACGCGGGAGGGCGCCATGGGGCGGCAAACCGGGGTGTTGGTGGTCGGGCACGGCAGCCGCGACGAGGCGGCGATCCGCGAGTTCGAGGCGCTGGCGGACGGGCTCGAGCGACGGCTCGAGGGCTATCCGGTGACCCATGCCTTTCTCGAGTTCGCGCGGCCGGTCATCCGCGAAGGGTTGGAGACGCTCAGCGCCCGCGGCGTCGATGACGTGCTCGCCGTTCCCGGCATGCTGTTCGCCGCCGGCCACGCCAAGAGCGACATCCCTTCGGTGCTCAACACGTATTCGGCCCAGCACCCCGAGATGTCGATTCGCTACGGCCGCGAGCTTGCCGTCGATCTCAAGCTGCTGCGGGTCGCCGGCGAGCGGGTGGCGGAGGCCGAGCGCTCGGGCCGGCCTGGGGTCTCGCGGCACGATAGCCTGTTGGTGGTGGTCGGCCGCGGCGCCTCGGACCCGGACGCCAACTCGAACGTCGCCAAGGTGATGCGCATGCTGTGGGAAGGCATGGGCTTCGGCTGGGCCGAGACGGCGTATTCCGGCGTCACCTTCCCGCTGGTGGAACCGGCGTTGGAGCGCGCGGTCAGGCTCGGCTACCGGCGCATCATCGTGTTTCCCTATTTCCTGTTCACCGGGATCCTGGTGCGCCGCATCTACGACGCCACCGACCGGGTCGCCCGGCGACACCAGGAAATCGAGTTCATCAAGGCGCCCTATCTCAAGGATCATCCGCTGGTGCTGGAGGTGTTCGCCGAGCGGGTGCAGGAGATCCTGGAGGGCAACAACAACATGAACTGTCAGCTGTGCAAGTACCGTGAGCAGATGTTGGGCTTCGAGGCCGAGGTCGGCCTGGCCCAGTCGAGCCACCACCACCATGTCGAAGGCATCGGCACCGGCCCGACGGCGGTACACGGCGGCCACCACCACCATCCGCATCGTCCCCCCTATCCCCATGCGAACCATCCGCTGGGCCCGCGCTCCATGAAACGGGGCTCGGCCGAGGACTGAGCCGGCGGGAGCCCGAAACGGCCCGCGGCGGCGCCCGCCATGTCGCTGTTCCAGACCTACGTGATGGTCGATTGGAGCGCGGCCAGCCGGCCGTGCCAGGGGGCCGACAGCATCTGGATTTGCTTGCTGGCCCGGGGCCGGGACACCACCCTGCCACCGCTCCGGTACAATCCGCCCACCCGCCACGCCGCCATCCTCCGGCTTGAGGAGATCCTGACCGACCTGCTGCGCCGGCCCGGCCGGATCCTGGTCGGCTTCGACTTTCCGCTGGGCTACCCGGCCGGATTCGCCAGGTCACTGGGGTTGTCGGCGACGCCTTGGCGGGCGGTTTGGGACCGGCTCGCGGAGCTGGTCCACGACGACGCCGCCAACCGGAACAACCGGTTCGAGGCCGCCGGCCGGTTGAACCGGCGCCTGTCGGGCAACACCTTCCCGTTCTGGGGCAACCATCCGGCGCATCGCTTCGACGGTCTCGGGCGGTTCCGGCCGACCGGCTACGGCAACGGCGGCGTCGCCGAACGGCGATTGACCGAGGTACGCCTGAAGGGCCCGCAGCCGGTGTGGAAGCTCTACGGCGCCGGCTCGGTGGGCGGCCAGGCACTCACCGGGATTGCGCGCCTGCGGTGGCTGCGCCACCATCCGCGGCTGGCGCCGGTGACCCGGATCTGGCCGTTCGAGACCGGCCTTGCCCGGTTGGATGAGGCCCGGGCCGGCGACTGGCGCATCGTGATCGCCGAGGTGTATCCGTCGCTGGTCAGAGCACAGGCGGAACCCGGCCTGGTCAAGGACGCCCGGCAGCTGCGCTCGATCGCCGAACATTTCGCCGCCTTGGACCGGCGCGACGCGCTCAACCCGCTGTTCGCCGGCGACCCGGCCCTGTCCGCCGCCGAGCGGCGCCGGGTGGAGGAAGAGGAAGCCTGGATCCTCGGGGTGGTCTGACGGCGCGGCGCCGGCCGCACCACTGCGCCCAGGTGACCTTGTCGAGAAGGCTGTGCTCAGGCGGCGCTGGCCGCGGCCGCCGTCGGCGGCTGGCGCACCAGCGCGTCGTAGTCTTCCATCAGGTTGCGCGTGATCTCGCCCGGCGTAAATTGGTACTGGTCGATCTCGCGCACCGGCGTCACCTCGACCGCGGTGCCGGTAATGAACACCTCGGAGGTCTTGTCCAGCTCGTCGGGCATGATGGCTCGGTCGATCACCTGGTAGCCGCGCGCCTTGGCTAGGTCGATCGCCGTGCGCCGGGTGATGCCGTCGAGGAAGCAATCGGGCGTGGGCGTGTGCAGGATCCCGTCCTGAATGAGGAAAATGTTGGCGCCGGTGGCCTCGGCGATGCGGCCGCGCCAGTCGAGCATCAGCGCGTCGTTGTAGCCCTTGGCCTCGGCCGCGTGCTTGGACAGGGTGCAGATCATGTACAGGCCGGCCGCCTTGCTGTCCGCCGGGATGGTCGCCGGGTCCGGGCGCCGCCACTGGGCGATGGTCATCCGGATGCCGGCCATGCGCGCCTCCGGCGAGAAGTAGGCCGGCCACTCCCACGCCGCGATGGCGCAGTGAATCGTCGTGTCTTGCGCCGACACGCCCATCATCTCGGTGCCGCGCCAGGCGACCGGGCGGACATAGCCGTCGGTGATGCCCATCTCCCGCACCACCGCGTTGCAGGCGGCATCGATCTCCGCCACCGAATACGGGATTTCGAAGTCGAGCATGCCGGCGGAATGCACCAGGCGCTCGGTATGCTCGGTCAACTTGAAGATGACGCCGTTGTAAACTCTCTCCCCTTCGAACACGCAACTGGCGTAATGTAGGCCATGACTCAACACATGCAGCTTGGCCTCGCGCCAGGGCAAGAGCTCGCCGTCGTACCAGATCAGCCCGTCACGGTCGTCGAAGGGAAGCATGGAAGTTTCCTCGATGCGGGGCCTTAGAGTCAGATTGTGTCGCTGAATGCTTGCAGGACGTAACATTGCAAGTCATATGAGTCAACATGACCGACCTTAAGTCGACTGCCAACCCCCTGTTTCTGCGCGAGGAAGAACTACGCCAGGGCATCGAGTTGCTTTACCTGGCCTATCGCGACCTCACCGCCGAG
>JBHICX010000319.1:0-3084 GCA_046759805.1 Kiloniellales bacterium
CACTTACTGGGTGCTGCGTAGACGGAAGGCCCAGGCGATGGCCTAGGGGCGGATGCACCGCGGCTCGGGCAGGCAAAGGCGGCTCAGCCAGTCGTCAATTCTCGCTGAGGCGCCCCGCCGCTCAAGGGCGCCCCTACTTCTTCGGCTTCATCGCCTCCCACTCGGCCTCGCTGAGCTGCTCGGCGAAGTTGAACTGGCCGGCGCCCTTGAGCCACTCGCCGCCGTCGATGGTGACCACCTCGCCGTTGATGTAGGCCGACCCATCGGCCATCAGGTAGGCGGCGAGGTTGGTAAGCTCGTGGTGCTCGCCCACCCGGCCCAGCGGATTGCGGGTCTCCCAGTCGCGCCCCACTTGGCCGCGCGGCACCAGCCTGGACCAGGCGCCCTCGGTCGGGAATGGCCCTGGTGCTATGGCGTTGAAGCGCACGCCGCGTCCGCCCCACTCGACGGCCAGGCTGCGGGTCATCGCCAGCACGCCGGCCTTGGCCATCGCCGAGGGCACCACGTAGCCGGAGCCGGTCCAGGCATAGGTGGTGACGATGCTGAGCACGCTGGCCGGCCGGCCCTCACCCAGCCAGCGCTTGCCGCAGGCGAGCGTCACATGCAGCGTGCCGTGTAGCACGATGCCGATCACCGCGTCGAAGGCGCGCTGGGAGAGGGTCTCGGTGCGGGCCAGGAAGTTGCCGGCGGCGTTGTTGACCAGCCCGTCGAGCGCGCCCTCCTTCCATATCTCCGCCACCATGGTCTCGACCGCCGGCCCGTCGCGGATGTCACAGACATGCCATTGGGTTGGCCGGTCGAAGCGCTCGTCGAACGCCCAGGCGGTCTCCTCCAGCACCGTCTGGCGGCGGCCGCAGATGACCAGCGAAGCGCCGAGCTCGAGAAACCGCTCACCCATCGCCTTGCCGAGCCCGGTGCCGCCGCCGGTGACGAGGATGCGCTTGTCCTTCAACAGATCGGGCGTGAACACGGGCCGAATCCTCCACGCATTGAAATGTACCGCCTGCGCCATGCCGTGGCTATCATGGACGCGGACTCGGAAAGGGGCGTCATGCTGACGCAGGCGAGCAGCTATCAGGCGGTGCGGGAGGCATTCCGCTGGGACGTGCCCGAACGCTACAACATCGGCGTCGATGTGTGCGACAAGCACGTCGCGGCCGGCCGCGGCGACGACCTGGCGCTCATTCATCTCGACCCGGACGGGAGCGAGCGCCGCTACAGCTTCCGCGACCTCGAACGGCTGTCCAACCGGCTGGCCAACTTGCTTCTGGGCCACGGGCTTAAGCGCGGCGACCGGGTCGGCGTGCTGCTGCCGCAGGCGCCGGAGACCGGGCTCGCCCATGTCGCCGCCTACAAGGCGGGTCTCATCGCCGTGCCCCTGTTCACCTTGTTCGGGGAACAGGCGCTCGAGTACCGGCTTGAGAACAGCGGTGCCCGGGCGCTGATCACCAGTCTCGACGGGGTGGCGAAGCTGGCGCAGATCCGGGACCGGCTGCCCGAGCTGGAGCTGGTTCTGGCCATCGACGAAGAGCGCGCGGAGGGCGCCGACGGGAGCGTCGGCTTCTGGCCGGCGCTGGAGCGGGCCGGCGACGCCTTCCGCCCGGTCGACACCGACGCCGAAGACCCGGCGCTGTTGGCCTATACCTCGGGCACCACGGGGCCGCCGAAGGGAGCGCTGCACGCGCATCGGGTGATGCTCGGCCACATGCCGGGGGTGGAGTTCTACCACGAGTTCATGCCTGAGCCCGGCGACCTGTTCTGGACCCCGGCCGATTGGGCCTGGGTCGGTGGGCTCATGGACGTGCTGCTGCCGGCCTGGCGGTGCGGCATCCCGGTGGTCTCCCATCGGGCCGGCAAGTTCGACCCGGAGCACGCCTATCAGCTCATGTCGAAGTACCGCGTGGCCAACACCTTCCTGCCGCCGACGGCGCTGAAGCTGATGCGCCAAGTGCCGGACCCGCGCAGTCGGGGCAAGCTCAATGTCCGCACGCTGTTCACCGGCGGCGAGCCGCTGGGCGCGGAGCTCCTGGACTGGGGCCGCGAGGTGTTCGGCGTCACCATGAACGAGGGCTACGGCCAGACCGAATGCAACCTGGTGCTCGGCAACTGCGCCGCCGTCATGGAGGTGCGGCCCGGCTCCATGGGCCGGGCGGTGCCGGGGCATGAGGTGGCGGTGCTCGACGGCGACGGCCGGGCGCTTGCGGCGGGCGAGGTCGGGGAGGTCTGCGTGCGGGCGCCCGACCCGGTGATGCTCCTCGAGTACTGGCGCCAGCCCGAGGCCAGCCGCGAAAAATTCGTCGGCGACTGGCTCAAGACCGGTGATCTGGCGCGGTGTGACGACGACGGCTATTTCTGGTACGTGGGCCGGACCGACGACGTCATCATCTCGAGCGGCTACCGCATCGGCCCCGGCGAGATCGAGGAGTGCCTGATCCGCCACCCGGCGGTGGCCATGGCCGCCGCTGTCGGCGTGCCGGATCCGCTGCGCACCGAGGTGGTGAAGGCGTTCATCGTCCCGGCCGCGGACGCTTCGCCCGGCGAGGAGCTGGCCGAGGAGATCCGGCAGTATGTGAAATCCCACCTGGCTGCCCACGAATACCCGCGGCTCATTGAGTTCGTGGACGAGCTGCCGCTCACCGCCACCGGCAAGATCATGCGCCGGGTGCTGCGCGATCGCGAGACCGCGAAGGACGCGATGTGAACAAGAAAACCGGTCCGTCTCATTGCTCCTCAGGTGGAAACAGGTGCAGTCCGTGACCAAACACGTCGACACGTACTTCTCGCTCGCCTCACCCTGGACCTTCCTGGGCTGGGACCGGCTGCATGAAATCGTCGGACGCCGCCGGGCGACTGTCGCCTACTATCCCATCGACTTGGCGGTGGTGTTCCCGGCGACCGGCGGGGTGCCGCTGCTCGAGCGGGCGCCGGAGCGTCGCGCCTACCGCCTGGCCGAACTCAGGCGTTGGACGGCTTACCTCGGCGTCGACGACTTCAACATCGAGCCGAGATACTTCCCGACGGATCCGCGCTCAGCCACGTTGCTGGCGATCGCCGCGCGCGAACGCGGCGATGATATCGCCGGGC
>JBHICX010000320.1:0-3078 GCA_046759805.1 Kiloniellales bacterium
GGTGACCAACGACCGCGACCGGGTTTTCACCTTCCTGTTCGGCACCCGGCTTACCAACGTCACCCGCCAGCTGCGCCACCGGGACGTGGACGTGGCGCTGGAGAAGGTGGCGGCCGCGGTCGAGGACTGGTCCGGCGGCACCCGCATCGGCCGCTGCCTGCGCGACTTCAACCTGGCCTGGTCGCGCCGGGTCCTGTCCCAGGGCGCCATCGTGCTGTTGATCACCGACGGGCTCGATCGCGACGCCGCACGGGGCCTCGAGCGCGAGGTCGAGCGGCTGCACAGGTCTTGCCGCCGCCTGGTGTGGCTGAACCCGCTATTGCGCTTCGAGGGCTTCGAACCAAAATCATTGGGGGCGAAGGCGATCCTGCCCCATGTCGACGAGTTCCGGCCGGTGCACAACCTGGAGAGCCTGGAGCAACTAAGAACGGTGCTGAGCCGCCCCGGATCGGGCGGCCGGCGCGAAGAGGCCGCATGACCGGCCCGAAAGACCGGGACGAGGTGCTGCGCCAGGCCGCCCGCTGGCGCGCCGACGGCAAGGGGGTGGCCCTGGCCACGGTGGTCGCCACCTGGGGCTCCTCGCCCCGGCCCGTGGGCAGCCAGCTGGTGGTGGACGAGGCCGGCGCCATCATGGGCTCGGTCTCCGGCGGCTGCATCGAAGGCGCCGTGGTGCACGAGGCCCAGGCGGCGATCGCCGACGGCAAGCCGCGGCTGCTCGAATTCGGGGTGACCAACGAAATGGCCTGGGAGGTCGGCCTGGCCTGCGGCGGCAAGGTCGAGGTCTACGTCGAGCGGTTGGAATGAAGCGGGCGACCCTGGACGCGATCCTCGCCGCGCGCGATGCCAAGCGTCCGGCGGCGTTGGTCACCGACCTCAAGTCAGGTCTGCAAAGTATAGTATATCCTAATGAAATAACTGGAGAATTAGGCTTGAACGAAGATGCCGTTGCGGCGGCGCGCGGGGCCCTCGGTGACGACCGCAGCGGCCGCATCGAGGACGCCGGCGCGGGGCTGTTCGTTCAGGTGTTCAACCCGCCGGCCCGGCTCATCCTGGTCGGCGCCGTGCACATCGCCCAGCCGCTGGCGCCGATGGCGGCGTTGGCCGGCTACGCGGTCGCGGTGGTCGATCCGCGCGGGGCGTTCGCCACCGACCGGCGCTTTCCCGGCGTGAGGCTCATCGACGAATGGCCGGACCAGGCGCTGGCGGCGCTGGCGCCGGACCGCCGCACCGCCGTTGTCACCCTCACCCACGACCCGAAGCTCGACGACCCGGCGCTGGAGGCGGCGTTGCGCTCCGAGGCCTTCTACATCGGTGCGCTGGGCAGCCGCCGGACCCACGCCGCGCGTCTCGAACGGCTGCGCGCGGCCGGCTTCGACGATGCCGATCTCCGGCGCATTCACGGCCCGGTCGGGCTCTCCATCGGTGCCACCTCGCCGGCCGAGATCGCGCTGTCCATTTTGGCGCAGATCACGCAAGTTGCGCACCAGCGGGAGGCGGCATGATTTTCGGCGAGACCCCGTTGGAGGCGGCCGAGGGCGCCATCCTGGCGCATTCGCTGCGGCTCAAGGACCGGGCCCTCAAGAAGGGCCGGGTGTTGAGCGCCGACGACGTGGCGGCGCTGCGCGCGGCCGAGCTCAGCACGGTGGTGGCGGCCCGGCTGGAGCCGGGAGACGTGGCCGAGGACGAGGCGGCGACCCGGGTCGCGGCGGCGATCGCGGGCGAGAATCTGACCCAGAGCGCCGCCTTCACCGGCCGCTGCAACCTGTTCTCCCGGATCCACGGCGTGCTGGTGGTGGAGCGCGCGCGGCTGGATGAGCTGAACCTGCTGCACGAATCGATCACCGTGGCGACGCTGATGCCGTTCGAGGTGGTCGAGGCCAGGCAGATGACGGCGACCATCAAGGTGATCCCGTTCGCCGCCCCGGCGGCGGTGGTCGCGCGTTGCGAGGCGCTGGCCGATGACCACGGCCCGTTGATCCAGGTGGCGGCGCTCAAGCCCGTCTCGGCGGCGCTGATCCAGACCGAGCGGCCGGGCCTCAAGCAGAGCATCCTCGACAACACCACCCGGTCGGTCAGCGGCCGGCTCGAGAGCCTGGACAGCCGGCTTGCCGACGAGCGCCGCTGCCCGCATGAGGTCGGCGCGGTCGCCAACCGCATCGCCGACATGGTGGCGGCCGGCCACGGCCTGGTGATGGTCTCCGGGGCCTCCGCCATCGTCGACCGGCGCGACGTGATCCCGGCCGCCATCGAGCAAGCCGGCGGGGCGGTGGAGCATTTCGGCATGCCCGTGGACCCGGGCAACCTGATGCTCATGGGCCGGGTCGGTACGGTGCCGGTTTTGGGCCTGCCGGGCTGTGCCCGCTCGCCGAGTCTGAACGGCTTCGACTGGGTGCTGCGGCGGCTGGTGGCTGGGCTCGCGGTCAGCGGCGCCGAGGTGATGGCGATGGGCGCCGGCGGTCTGTTGAAGGAGATCTCGAGCCGCCCGCTGCCGCGCACCGCTGCGACAAAGCCGGCCCCGGACACTGCGGCCGCGGTGCAGGCGCCCAGGGTCGCCGCCCTGGTGCTGGCCGCCGGGCAGTCGCGCCGCATGGGCCGGACCAACAAGCTTCTGGCCGAGATCGACGGCGTGCCGATGGTGGCGCGGGTGGTGGACACGGTGCTGGCCTCGCAGGCGGACCGGGTGGTCGTGGTCACCGGGCACCAGGCGGACCGGGTGCGCCGGGCGCTCATCGGACGCGACCTCGCCTTCGCCCATAATCCGGATTATGCCGCCGGCCTCAGCACCTCGCTGAAACGCGGACTGGCGGCGCTGCCGGAGGGCTGCGACGCGGTGGTGGTGTGCCATGGCGACATGCCGCGGGTGACGGCGGCCGATATCGACCGGCTGATTGCCGCCTTCGACCCGTCGGAGGGGCGCGCCGTCTGCGTGCCGACGGTGCGCGGCAAGCGCGGCAATCCGGTGCTGTGGGCCGCCCGTTTCATCCCCGAGATGCTGGAGCTCGAGGGCGACGTGGGGGCCAAGCACCTGATCGGCCAGTACCCGGACCTGGTCGCCGAGGTGGCGATGACAGACGACGG
>JBHICX010000321.1:0-3068 GCA_046759805.1 Kiloniellales bacterium
TATGCGCTCCTGGGAGGGGATCGCGGCGCGCTCCAGCTCGTCGTTGTAGGGCATCGGCGCATCCGGCGCGCCCAGCCGCACGATCGGCGCGTCGAGATAATCGAACGCGTTCTCGATCACCGTGGCCGAGACCTCGGCGCCAAAGCCCCCCCGTTTCCAGCCCTCGTGCACGATAATGAGCCGGTTGGTCTTGCGCACCGAGGCGAGAAGGGTTTCCTCGTCCAGCGGCCTCAAGGTGCGCGGATCGACCACTTCGAGGCTGATGCCGTCGCGCTGCAACTGGGTCGCCGCCGCCAGCGCCCGCGGCACCATGGCCGAGGTGGCGACCACGGTGACGTCGCTGCCCTCACGCTTCACGTCCGCCTTGCCGATGGGGATGGCATAGGGCTCCTCCGGCACCGGCCCGCCGGGCTCCAGGTACAAAAGCTTCTGCTCCAGGAAGATCACTGGGTTGTCGTCCCGAATGGCCGAGATCAGGAGGCCCTTGGCGTCATAGGGCGTCGATGGCGCGATCACCACCAGCCCAGGCACGTGCGTGAACCAGGCCTCGAGGCTCTGGCTGTGCTGCGCCGCCAGACGAATGCCGCCGCCCTGCGGCCCTCGCACCACCAGCGGCACCGTGGGCTTGCCGCCCAGCATGTAGCGGAACTTAGCCGCCTGGTTGACCAACATGTCCATGGTCAGGGTGACGAAGTCGAAGATCTGGATCTCCACCACCGGCCTCAAGCCGGCAATCGCCGCGCCGACGCCACAGCCGACGAAGGTGGCCTCCGAGATCGGCGTGTCGCGCACCCGGTCCGCCCCGAAGGCCTCAATGAGGCCCTTGGTGACGCCGAAGATGCCGCCGGTCTCGGCCACGTCCTCGCCCATCACGATGACCTCCGGGTCGCGCCCCATTTCCTGGTGCAGCGCCTCGTTCAGCGCCTCGACGTAGCTGAGCTCCCGATCGCCCACCGGCCCGGGCTCGGTGAAGTGGACGTGCGGGGCGTAGACCGCGCCTTCCATCACCTCGATGTCCGGCGCCGGGCTTTCTTTGCCGAAGCGGATCGCCGCCTCCACTTCCGATTCGGCGGCGCCGCCGATCTCCTTGATGCGCTTGCGCGGCAGGCTCTTGGCGCCCAAAAGCCGCTTCTCCAGGCGCTTGATCGGATCGCGCGCGATCCAGGACTCGAACTCCTCCTTCGAGCGCGGATCGCGGATGTTGGCCCGCATGCTGTGCTGACCCCAGCGGTAGGTCATGGCTTCGATCAGCGCCGGTCCCTCATTGGCGCGGGCGCGCTCCACCGCCTCGCGCACCACCAGGAAGACCTCGACCGCGTCGTTGCCGTCGACGGTCACCCCGGGGATGCCGTAGGCCGCGGCGCGCACCGACACCTGGTCCACCGCCGTGGTCTTGCGGAACGAGGTGCTCAACGCGTACTGGTTGTTCTCGCAGACGAAGATGATCGGCAGCTTCCACACCGCCGCCAGGTTGAGCGCCTCGTGGAACACCCCCTGGTTGGCGGCGCCGTCGCCGAAGAAGGCGACGGTGACCTGGTCGGTGCCGCGTAGTTTCACCGCCAGCGCCGCGCCGGTGGCCAGCGGTATGGAGCCGCCGACGATGCCATTGGCGCCGAGGATGCTCAAGTCCAGGTCGGCGATATGCATGGAGCCGCCGAGGCCGCGGCAGTAGCCGGTATCGCGCCCCATCAGCTCGGCCATCATGCGGTCGAGCTTCGCCCCCTTGGCGATGCAGTGGCCGTGGCCGCGGTGGTAGCTGCCGATGTAATCGTCATCGCGCAAATTCGCGCACACCGCGGCGGCGATCGCCTCCTCGCCGATGTAGCTGTGGGCGGTCCCCTTGACCAGACCTTCTTCGAACAGCTCCTTAGTGCGCTCCTCGAAGGCGCGGATCCGCCGCATGGTCTGGTACATGGATTCGAGGACCTGCGGCTCGACCTGCAGGTTGTCGGCTGGCGCGTCCATTGACCATCTCCCCCGCGCCGCCCGACCGGATGGCTCGCCCACCCGCGGCCCGTCCTCCGGTGGCGCATGGCAAGTCTAGCACGGACCGGCCGGGCCGCGAAGCGGGTGCAGCGCGGGGGTGACTGGTGCGCGGCAGGGCCGCGTAACCACGAGCAACGAGAACCGGGGAGCGCAACGGCCGGGCCACCGAGTCGCAACGGGCAACGTCATTACCCCCGCCGAGCGTCGGGGCGGGAGATCGAGTTTGTGCTTGCAATGGGACCTTTAAAACGGGTGACCCCTCTTCACTCATCATCTGATGAATGATTGTCCGCGTAGTCCTGTATCCAAGAGATGAAGGTAGCCGCCTCCCGTATCTCGTCATCGGTGGCAAGGCGAAACGTCCCGTCGTCGTGTTCGATCATAACGCGCCCCTTATGCAGCGGTCCCACACTGATAAAGAGGCGTTCCCGGTAGAATTTTTTCTTGTCCATTGGCCTTCTATTGCACCGCCGCTCCCTGCGACCCGCACAACCCCTGCGCTCTCAGCGGCGCGCCTTCTCGTAGGTTCCCACGAGCTCGGCCCGAGCTGCCACGTGACCCTCCATCGCCTTTTCAAGCTCCGCTTTGGTCGGAGTTCCTAGATCCGGCAAGACGATGTCGAGCGCGTAGAGCTTGTGAAAGTACCGGTGGCGCCCAATGGGCGGACACGGGCCGCCGTAGCCCGCGCGCTTCCAGTCGTTCTGCCCCTCTTGCGTGCCCGGGGGCAGCGCCTCGATGCTGAGGCCTTCCGGCAGCTCGCTGGTCGTGGGAGGCAGGTTGTAGAGGACCCAGTGAACCCACGTCATCCGGGGTGCCCTTGGATCCGGCGCATCGGGATCGTCGACAATGAGGGCAAAGCTTTTGGTTCCTTCGGGCGGGTTTGACCAGGAGAGCGGCGGCGAGACGTCCGCACCCTCACAGGTGTATCGCTTGGGTATTTCCCCCTGATGCGAGAAGACAGGGGAGATGAGTGTGAGAGCCATGGTTGAGCCTCCTCTTGCGACGTCGCCGATGAGGGCAGCTACCAGCACGCCTAGCGCAAGAATTGTAGCAAGCCTACACCCCATATCGGTTCTCCCTAG
>JBHICX010000322.1:0-3046 GCA_046759805.1 Kiloniellales bacterium
GACGGGACGGACCTCGACGCCGTGGTCGCGGGCATCGCGCACGATCTGCGCCGGCGCATAGAACCCCATCGGCTGGCTGTTCAGGAGCGCGGCCGCGAAGGCCGCCGGGTAGTGGCGCTTGAGCCAGGCCGAGACGTAGACCAGGAGCGCGAAGCTGGCGGCGTGGCTCTCCGGGAAGCCGTACTCGCCGAAGCCCTCGATCTGGCGGAAGCAGCGCTCGGCGAAGCCGCGGTCGTAGCCGCGCCCCACCATGCCTTGGATGAACTTGTCGCGGAAGCTGCCGATGGTGCCGACCCGGCGGAAGGTGGCCATGGCCCGGCGCAGCCGGTCGGCCTCGGCCGGGGTGAAGCCGGCGGCGACGATGGCCAGCTTCATCGCCTGCTCCTGGAACAAGGGCACGCCGAGGGTCTTCTCCAACACCCGGCGCAGCTCCTCGGACGGGTAGTCCACCGGCTCCTCGCCGTTGCGCCGGCGCAAGTACGGGTGGACCATGTCACCCTGGATCGGCCCCGGGCGCACGATCGCCACCTGGATCACCAGGTCGTAGAACGAGCGCGGCTTCATGCGCGGCAGGAAGCTCATCTGGGCCCGGCTCTCGACCTGGAACACGCCGATGGTGTCGGCCTGGCACAACATGTCGTAGACTGCCTTATCCTCGGCCGGCACGGTGGCCAGGTCGAGCCGCCGGCCGTAGGTGTCCTCGAGCAGCCGGAAGCCCTTGGAGAGGCAGGTCAGCATGCCGAGCCCAAGGACGTCCACCTTGAGGATGCCGAGCGCGTCCAGGTCGTCCTTGTTCCATTCGATGACCGTGCGCTCCGGCATCGCCGCGTTCTCGATCGGCACCACCTCGCACAACGGCTCGCGGGTGATGACGAAGCCGCCGACATGCTGGGAGAGGTGCCGCGGGAAGCCTGTGAGCTGGCGGCTCAATTTCAGCGCCAGGCCGAGCCGGCGGTCCGCCGGGTCGAGGCCCAGCGCCCGCACGTCCGCGTCGCGCACCGCGTCGCTGCTCCAGCCCCAGACCTGGCGGGCCAGCGCGTCCACCACGTCGCCCGTGAGCCCCATGGCCTTGGCCACCTCGCGGACGGCGCTGCGGGTGCGGTAGCAGATCACGGTGGCGGCGAGCCCCGCATGCTCGCGGCCGTACTTGCGATAGATGTACTGGATCACCTCCTCGCGCCGCTCGTGCTCGAAGTCGACGTCGATGTCCGGCGGCTCGCCCCGCTCGGCGCTGACGAAGCGCTCGAACAGGAGATCCACCCGGCTCGGGTCGACGGCGGTGATGCCGAGGCAGTAGCACACCGCCGAGTTGGCGGCCGAGCCGCGGCCCTGGCACAGGATCCCGCGGGCGCGGGCGAAGCGGACCAGGTCGTGCACGGTGAGGAAGTAGGGGGCGTAGCCGAGCTCGGCGATGAGCGTGAGTTCGTGCCGGATCAGCGCCTCGACCCGGGCCGGCACGCCGCCGGGGTAGCGCCAGGCCGCCCCCTGCCAGGTGAGGTCCGCCAGCACCTTATCGGGGCCGCGGCCGTCGCCGGTCACCTCGTCGGGGTAGCCGGTGCTGAGCTCGTCGAGGCCGAAGCCGCAGCGCTCGGCGACCGCCACCGTGCGCCGCACCGCCTCGGGCCAGCGCCGGAACAGCCGCGCCATCTCGTCCCCCGACTTGAGGTTCCGCTCGGCGTTGGCGGACAGCCGGCGGCCGGCCTGATCGATGGTGCAGTGCTCGCGGATGCAGGTGAGCACGTCCATGAGCGGCCGGCGGGCGGGGTCGTGGGCGTGCACGTCGTTGGTGGCGACAAGCGGGGTCCGGCAATGCTCGGCCAGATCGGCGAGCCGGGCGATGCGGGCCTTATCGTCGCCGCGGTAGAGATGGTTGGCGGCGAGGTACAGCGCGCCCGAAAACCGCCGCTGCATCGCCTCGAGCCGGGCCGCCAAGGTGGCGTCGGGTGCCGCGGGCGGCAGCGCCACCAAAACCTGCCCCTCGCCATGGGCGTAGAGGTCGTCGAGGCCGAGGCGGCAGGCGCCCTTGGGCGCCCGCCGCTTGCCCAGGGTCAACAACCGCGCCAGCCGGCCGTAGGCGGCCCGGTCGGTGGGGAAGCACAGGAGCTCCGGCCCGTCGACGGGCGCGAGCCTGGCGCCGACCAGAAGCTGGATGCCGGCCTCACGCGCCGCCTTGTGGGCCCGCACCACGCCGGCCAGGCTGTTCAAGTCGGCGATCGCCACCGCCCGGTGGCCCAGCGCCGCCGCCCTCTCCACCAGCTCCTCCGGGTGCGAGGCGCCGGTGAGGAAGCTGAAATTGCTGGTCACCTGAAGCTCGGCATAGGGGGTCATGGCCGGTGCTCGGGATTCCTAATGCGCAACGATTCTATTGACCGCGGAGAACCCGGAGAGACGCAGAGTAGAAAGGGGGATAAGGAGATGAAGGGAGATAAGGGGATGGGCTCGCGCGCCTTCCGCCTCCACGAAGCCCGCTCCCGCCTTCGCGAAGCTCGCTTCGGCGGGCGAAGGAAGGTCGGTGGGCGAAGGAAGGCCGACCCGCAAACCTCTTGATCTCCCTATCCCCCTTCATCTCTTCATCCCCCTTCCTGCGCTCGCCGCCGCCTCCGTTAGGTGCCGCACCAGAGAGGCGAACTCGGTCCCCGCCGCCGCCTGGACGAACCGCTCGTCCGCCGTGACGACCACACCGTCCGCCATCTCGGCGCAGGCGATGTAGAGGCAGTCGTACACGGGATGATCGAGGGTGAGGGCGATCTGCAACGCCCGTGCGTTGAGCGGCCTGATCGAATAGAGGACCGGAATGCCCCCTTCGGCCTTGACCGCGATCTCATGCGCCTGATCCGGCGCGACCTCACCGCGGTTCACCTTCTTCCAGAGAACGTTGCCGATTTCGGCGAGAAGCAGGTCCGGGGCGAATAATGGTTCGCCGTAACCGAGAATCGCCTCTGCCTCCTCGGACAGATTCTCCTCCACGAACCACTTGATTGCGACGCTGGCGTCGACGACGTAGGTCATCGGTCGCGAAACTTGCGAATGATTTCCGTGCTATCCG
>JBHICX010000323.1:0-3025 GCA_046759805.1 Kiloniellales bacterium
GTGGCCTGTCGAGCCCCAGGTCGTACTGCTCGAAGCGATGCTCGTAGCCGATCTCCACCGAATCGCGGAAGCCCTCGGTGGTGATGAGGGCGCTGATCGCCCCCTTGCGCTCGATGATCGCGTTGGTGGCAAGCGTGGTGCCGTGCAGCACCAGCGAGAGCTCGGCTGGCTTCAATCCGGCCTTGGCCAGCGCCGCCTCGACCGCGGCCATCACGCCCTGCTCCGGCGCCTCGGGCGTGGTCAGCACCTTCGCGGTCACCTGCCCGGCCGACGTCTCCAGCGCCACGTCGGTGAAGGTGCCGCCGATGTCGACGGCAAGCCGGTTCCTGGGCTCAGACGACATTGGCTTCCTTGAGCGGCCGGCCTTCCACGATCCGCCCGTAGCCGAACCGGCCGAGGTCGAGGCTGCGATAGCCGCCGAAGGCGATCAACTCGGCGATGGCCCGGCCGGCCGCCGGCGACTGTTGCACGCCGTGACCGGAGAAGCCGTTGGCGAACAGGAGGCCCTCGATCTCCGGGTGCGGCCCGAGGATCGCGTTCTGGTCGAAGGTGTTGTAGTCGTAATGGCCGGCCCAGGCTCGGGCGAGCTTGATCGCCTCGAATGCTGGCACCCGGGCCGCCAGCGTGGGCCAGATCACCCGGTCGAACAGCTCGTATTCTGGCTCCAGATCGTCGCTGTCCGGATCCTGGTCCGCCGGCGGCGAGACGATGGCGATGTAGCTCCGGCCCTCGGGCCGGAACGCCACCCCAGAGACGTCGATGGTAAGCGGCGCTGCCGACAAATCCTGGCGGCAGTCGAACACGTAGGTCATGCGCTTGCGTGGCCGCACCGGCAGCTCGCAGCCGGCCATCCGCGCCACCCGGGCGGCGTCGGGACCGGCGGCATCGACCAGGACGCCGCAGGCTATCTCGGCGCCCGAGCGCAGCCTGACCCCCTGCACCCGATGGCCGTCGCGCCGCACGCCGACCACCTCGTCGGTGACGTAGTCGGCGCCGAGCGCCCGCGCCTTGCGCCGGAAGCCGTCGAGCAGGGACATTGGGTCGAACCAGCCCTCGTTCTCGAGCCCGAAGCCGCCGCCGGCGAGCCCGTCGAGGTTGAGCCAGGGGAAACGGTCCGCCAGTGCCGGCAGGTCCATGAGCGCGACCTTGCCGCCCAGCGAGCGCTGCAGGGCGCAGTTCGCCTCCAGCACGGTGAGGCCCGCGGGGCTGGCCAGGAACAGATAGCCGTGCTCGCGGAAATTGAGCTCCGGCCCCGCGCCGTCGACCTTGAGCCGCTCAGCCGCCTGCTTCACGAACCGCGCCCCATAGAGCGACATGGCTACGTTCTCCGGCGTCGAGAACTGCTGCCGGATGCCACCCCACGACCGGCCGGTCGCCGCGCTGGCGTAGCTGGGGTCGCGCTCGACCACCAGCACCGAGCCGTCGAACCCCGGCTCGGCAGTGAGGAAGTAAGCGACCGCGCTGCCGATCACCCCGCCGCCGGCGATGGCCACGTCCCAGCTCCGCCGCATGATCCGCCTCTCCCACACGGGCGCGCCCCCGACAGCGGGAGAATAGTGCAGTATCCACTCATGTGGAATCAGTGCGACCCGATCGGGAATAGCTCTGGACTCAACGCGGAGAACGCAGAGGACGCCGAGAACCGCGCGGAGGGAAGGAAGGGGGATATGGGGATGAGGGGGATGACGGGATAAGAATAAGAAGAATGACGCGCCGCAGGCGCGCAAGGAAATCCATCCCCCCAATCCCCGATCATCCCCTTATCTCCCTTTTCCTCTCAGCGGTTCTCCGCGTTCTCGGCGTTCTCCGCGGTGAATTGAAACGCTGCGGACGACCACGCCGGCGTGGAGAAGAAAACATGCGCCGGACGAAATCCGCCCTTGCGCCGCGGCGGGAATTTCGGCACTCTACATCTTGTGGCAAAGATGGTAGCCATTGCCTAGATATTGGTAGTCCGTGGCTGCCACGGGGGTGAGATGTCCTTACAGACCAGCCGGCCTGTCGACGCGCCCAGCAATCCCATCGACATCCTGGAGGAGATCGTGCGCGCCAACGACTGGCTGTACGAGCGCACGGCCGACGACGACATGGTAGTCCAGATAGCCGGCTGTTGGTGCGAATACCGGCTGTTCTTCACCTGGCAGACGGATCTCGGCGCGTTGGCCGTGTCATGTGCGTTCGACGCGCGCGTTCCGGATGCCAGAGGCGGTGAGATCAACGACCTGTTGGCGGCGATCAACGAAAGCATGTGGCTGGGGCATTTCGCGGTGTACGCGCATGAACGGCTGCCGATGTTCCGGCACACCATCCCCATGCGCGGCGTGCGCGGCGCCAGCGTCGAGCAGCTGGAGGACCTGGTGGACATCGCGGTCAAGGAATGCGACCGGTTCTTCCCGGCCTTTCAATTGGTGCTGTGGGGCGGCAAGACGGCGGCCGAGGCCATGGCCGCGGCGATGCCGGAACCGGCCGGCGAGGCCTGACCGACATACGGGCCGGCCATGGATCGACCGCTTCTCCTGATCGGCTGTGGCAAGATGGGCGGCGCCATGTTGCGGCGCTGGCTCGACCAGGACATCGCCGAGGCCGGCATCATCGTGGTCGAGCCGCTGGCCGAGGCGGTGGCCGACTTGGCCGCCCGCCCGGGGGTGACGGCGCTGAGGAGCATTGAGGAGGTCGGCGCCGAGGTCCGGCCGGCGGCGGTGGTGTTCGCCGTCAAGCCCCAGCAGATGGACCAGGCGGCGCCGCCATGCGCCCGCTTTGCGGCGCCCGAGACCGTGTTCCTGTCGATCGCCGCGGGCAAGCCCATCGCCTATTTCGAGGGCCGGCTGGGGACCGGCGCGGCGATCGTGCGCGCCATGCCGAACACCCCGGCGGCGGTCGGCCGCGGCATCACGGTGTGTTGTGCGAACCCGCTGGTGAGCGCCGCCCAGCGGGCGCTGTGCCAGCGGCTGCTGGCGGCGGTCGGCGAGGTGGACTGGGTCGCGGACGAGGCGCTCCTCGACCCGGTGACGGCGGTCTCCGGCGG
>JBHICX010000324.1:0-3016 GCA_046759805.1 Kiloniellales bacterium
ATAGCGGCGAGGTTATCGGCATCATCGAGATGGACTCCGGCGTCACCGTGCCGCCTGCGGTCGCCGAGGAGACCCTGTTCTTCCTGACCGACTACGCTACATTGGTCGCCCTGCGCTAGTCCTACTGAGTCACAAGGGCGGGAAGCAGTGAAAATCAACCGGTTCGCCATGCCTCCAAATCCTTGACGAATTTCGCAACCCGTTGAATTCGCTGCAATCACCCGTTTCTTATGACGCAGTAAGACTAGCCGGCGTTATCCATACCAACCACAGAGACACACAGGCACAGAGTTGGGTCACAGAGGCGGGGTTTCAGGGGCGCGTGGCGCCTGCTGTTAATCCTCTGTGTCTCTGTGCCTCTATGGTGAAATACCATCTGCATTCGTGTCCCGGCGCCGGAGGCATAGGCCAAGCCATGTCGTTCACAGTGGCCATCCTGGGCCGCCCCAATGTCGGCAAGTCCACCCTGTTCAACCGGCTGGTTGGCAAACGGCTGGCGTTGGTCGACGAAACCCCGGGCGTCACCCGCGACTGGCGCCAGGGCGAGGGCCGTCTCGGCCATCTGACCTTTACCGTGCTCGACACCGCGGGCCTGGGCGAAGCCGCGGCCGACAGCCTGGAGGCGCGCATGCGGGCGCAGACCGAGGCGGTCCTGGACCAGGCCGACCTGGCGCTGATGCTGATCGACGCCCGCGACGGAGTGACACCCATGGACGAGCACTTCACCGACTGGCTGCGCCGGCGCGAGGTCCCGGTGCTGCTGGTCGCCAACAAGTGCGAGGGCGAAGCCGGCCGGGCGGGACTGTACGAGGCCTATGGCCTCGGCCTCGGCGAGCCGATCGCGGTCTCGGCCGAGCACGGCGAGGGCATGACCGACTTACTCGACGCGCTCTTGCCCTTCGCCGGCGCGGTGGCGCCGGAGATGGCGGACGAGGAGGCGCCGCTTCAGTTCGCCATTATCGGCCGGCCCAACGTCGGCAAGTCGACGCTCGTCAACCGGCTCATCGGCCGCGAACGGGTGATCACCGGACCGGAGCCGGGGATCACCCGAGACGCGATCGCCATCGAATGGGCGCATCGCGGGCAGCGGGTGCGGCTCATCGACACCGCCGGGCTGCGCCGCCGCGCCCGGGTCACGGAGAAGCTCGAGAAACTGAGCACCGCCGACGCCTTGCGCGCCATCCGCTTCGCCCAGGTGGTGGTGCTGGCGGTCGACGCTACTGAGCCCTTGAACAAGCAGGACCTGGCCATCGCCGCCACGGTGGCGGAGGAGGGGCGGGCGCTCGTCATCGCCGCTAACAAATGGGACATCGTCGCCGACCGCCGGGCCGCCAAGGCCGGCTTGCGCGAGCGCCTGGAGGACTCGCTACCACAGCTTGGCGGCGTGCCCTTGGTCACCGTCTCGGCGCTCACTGGGTATAACCTTTCGGCACTCATCGACGCCGCCTTCGAGGCCTATCGGGTGTGGAACCAGCGGGTACCGACCGGTCGGCTCAACCGCTGGCTCGCCGAGGTGGTCGAGGCGCATCCGCCGCCCATGGCCGCCGGCCGGCGGGTCAAGCTGCGCTACCTGACCCAGGCCAAGACCCGCCCCCCCACCTTCATCATCTTCGCCAACCGCCCCCAGGCGCTCCCCGAGTCCTACCGCCGCTACCTGCGCAACGGCCTCCGCCGCGCCTTCGACCTCGACGGGGTGCCTCTCAGGCTCTACTTGCGCAAGGGCGAGAACCCGTACGCCTAGGGCGCTATCCGTTCCGGCGGCACCGACCCAGGCCCCCGCCCGACCAGTTCATGAGGGTTGGGGCGACTTAGGTCAGACTTGAGATCTGAACTCTTCCAGGCGCTCTATGTACCAGTCGGGGAAACCAAACTCGCGGGCCGGCGCGATGATGCGGTCGAGATAGTCGTCGGTGGCCTGGGCCGGCTCGATTTCGGGGGCGACGTAGCAGAGCGCCGGCATGAGCGTGCCGTCGAGCTTCTCGCACAGGACCGCTTGCGGGAGGTAGACGGCGCCCAGCTCGTCGCGGACGTAGCGGCCGTAGAGACGGTCCAGCTCCGCATGGGTCCCGGTCGCCAGGATTCCGTAGACGCAGTGCCGGTCGGAGCGGACCAGGTTGGCGAGCGGACGGATTCGAATGTCGAAACCGTGCAGCCTGGCGACCTCGACCCGGCTCGGGATGTAATCGACCTTCTTCAGGACATCCAAGTTGATATTTGAGCCATAGAAAAAGGTCCAAACGGTGGCCTTCGGCATTTTCACCTCCAACGTCCGTGTCGTCGGGCCGCCAAATCAAAATGTGCCATCGGCACCGAGCGGTCACCACCGTCACCCCGGCCCGACCACCTCGCCGTGGCGGGTGCACGCCTCTTCGGCCAGGGCGACGAAGGCGTCGGTCACGTCGTCGGGTGCCGGCAGGGTCATCGGGTCCTCGCCGGGGAACGCCTGGGCGCGCATCGCCGTGCGCACCGCCCCGGGGTTGAGCAGGTTGACCCGGAGCCGGGTCTTTTCGACCTCGGCGGCGTAGGTCTTGACCATCATCTCCAGCGCCGACTTCGAGACCGCGTAGACGCCCCAATAGGCGGTGGCCCCGTGCGCGGCGCCGGAGCTGACGAAGATGGCGCGGCCCGAAGGGCTTGCTCTCAGCAGCGGATCGAGGCTGCGGATAAGCCGGTAGTTGGCGGTGACGTTGACCGCCATCACCGCCTCCCAGGTCTCGGGCGCGATGTGACCCATGGGGCTCAGCGTGCCCAACTGCCCGGCATTGGCGACCAGCACGTCGAGGCGGCCGAACCGCTGGTAGAGGGAGCGTCCCAGGTCGTCGATGCGGGCGAAATCGCGGAGGTCGAGCGGCACCAGCGTCGGCGGCTTCCCGCCGGCGGCGCGGATGGCGTCATCCACCTCCTCAAGGCCGCCCACCGTGCGGGCGACCAGGACCGGATGCGCCCCCTCGGCGGCGAAGCGTTTGGCCACCGCCGCCCCGATGCCGCGCGAGGCCCCGGTGATGAGGGCGATGCG
>JBHICX010000325.1:0-3012 GCA_046759805.1 Kiloniellales bacterium
CTCAATGACCCGTCGCTGGCGCCCGAGGGCGGCCACGTCATGTCGATCGTGGCCCAGTTCGCACCCTATCGTCTCAGAGACGGCGACTGGCCCGCGCGTCGCGAAGCCTTCGCCGACCACGTGATCGAGACGCTCGCCGCCTACGCACCAGAGCTACCGGGCCGAATCCTGGCGCGGCAGGTCCTGACGCCCTACGACCTCGAACGCGACTTCCGGGTGACCGGCGGCCACTGGCACCACGGTGAGCTGGCGCTCGACCACATCTTCGTGCTGCGGCCGCTGCCGCGCTTTGCCCGGTACCGCACACCGATCGACAGCCTCTATCTGTGCGGCGCGGGGGCGCATCCCGGCGGCGGGGTCATGGGCGCGGCAGGTCTGAACGCGGCGCGGGAGATCATAAGGGACTGGAGGCGCGGACGGACGGCGTGATGACCGCCAACTTCCTCATGGAAACGCCATTCCACGCGCGCGTCGCGCCCCTCTGCCTCAGCGGCAAGTGGGAGCGCTGGGCGGGCTACACCACGGTGACCTATTTCTACCGTGTCACCGACGAATACTTCGCGATACGCAACGCCGCCTCGCTCTTTGACATGTCCCCGATGATCAAGTACCGGGTGACCGGCCGGGACGCCGCCCGCTTCGTCAACCGGCTGATCACGCGCGAGGTCGACGCCTGTCCGCCGGGCCGGGGCCTGTACGCCTGCTGGTGCAACGACGACGGCAAGGTGATCGAGGATGGCACCGTCTTCCGCCTGGCCGAAGGTGAATTCCAAATCAACACCGCCGAGCATAACCTCTGTTGGTTCGAGGACACCGCGCTGGGCCTCGATGTCACCATCGACGACATCTCGGAGGACCTCGCCGCGCTCGCCCTCCAGGGCCCGCTCTCGCGCCGGGTGCTGGAGCAACTCGGCCTCGCCGGCATCGACAGGCTGCCCTATTTCGGCCTCGCCCGGTTTACCCTCGACGACGCGCCGCTTTTGGTGTCGCGCACCGGCTTCACCGGCGACCTCGGATACGAGCTGTGGATCGAGCCGGGGCGCGCCGAGATGCTGTGGGACGGGCTGATGGCCGCCGGAGAGGGCCACGGCCTGACCCCGATCGGCTCGGCCGCGCTCGAGATCGCCCGCACCGAGGCCGGCCTGATCCAGATCAAGATCGATTACATCGGCGCCGAGATGGCGCTTCGGGAGTCCCAGAAGCGTTCGCCCTACGAGCTGGGCCTGGGCTGGTCGGTCAACTTGAAGAAACCCTTCTTCGTCGGCAAACGCGCCCTGGTGGAGGAGCAGCGAAGGGGTGGACCCCCGCGGCGGCTGGTCGGCCTCGAGGTCGTGGGCAACAAACCGGCCACAGGCTCCTTCATCTACCGTGGCGAGGTGGCGGTCGGGCGAGTGACGTCCGCCGCGTGGTCTCCGACGCTCAAGAAAAACATCGCTCTCGCGACCGTGGAGGCCGCCCACGCCACGCCTGAGGCCGACCTGTGGGCCGACATCTGGCATCCCAAGGAACTCAAGATCGAAAAAATCAAGGCGCCGTGCCGGGTCGTCCGGCGCCCGTTCTACGATCCGCCGCGGCGCAAGGGCCAGGCCGCCCTACCCAGATGACCGACCGGGACGCGATTCGCCACCGCCTGAGCCCGCTCTTGACCCCGCGCTCGATCGCGTTCGTCGGCGCCTCGACGAAGCCCAAGAGCGTCGGCAACGACATGATCAAAGAAGCCCTCAAAGGCGGCTTCGCGGGCGAGATCTATCCGGTCAACCCCAAGTACGACGCGGTCGAAGGGATCAAGTGCTATCCCGCGCTCGCCGACCTGCCCGGGCCGGTCGATCACGTCGTCCTCGGCGTCGGCAACGCACACCTGGAGGCGCAGCTCGCCGAGGCCGCCGCCCACGGCGCGCGGGCGGCCACGATCTTCGCGAGCTGCTATCTGGAAGGTGACAGCGACCCGCCGCTCACCGAGCGACTGGCGCGGATCGCCCGCGACGCCGGCATGCAGATATGCGGCGGCAACTGCGTCGGCTTCTATAACTTCGACGCCCACACGTCCGTCTCCATGGCCCCGGGCGGCGGCCACGGGGAGCCGGGATCGATCACGCTGATCAGCCACTCCGGCTCCCTGTTGTGGCCGCTGGTCGATTGCGAGACCAGGCTCAGCTACAACCTGGTCGTCTCCTCCGGCCAGGAGCTGGCGACCACCGCGGCCGACTATCTCGACTACGCCTTGGACCTCGACACCACGCGGGTGGTCGCCATGTTCCTGGAGACGGCGCGCGACCCGAAGGGATTCCTCGCCGGGCTGGAAAAGGCCAGGGTGCGCGATGTGCCCGTCGTCGTCCTCAAGGTCGGCCGCACCGAGGAAAGCGCCGCACTGGCCGTCACCCACTCCGGCGCCATCGCCGGCAACGACGCCGCCTACCAGGCCGCCTTCGACCGCTTCGGCGTGATCCGCGTCGGCGACGTCGAGGAACTGGCGGTGACGCTCATGCTGCTGTCTGCGGAGCGGCGCGTCGCCTCGGGCGATCTGGCCGCGATCCTCGATTCCGGCGGCTTCCGGGAGCTTCTGATCGACATGGCGGACGACGCCCGGGTGCCACTCGCCAAAATCAGCGCCGAGACCCAAGCGCGGCTCGCCGCGCGGCTGGAACCCGGCCTCGAGCCCATCAACCCGCTCGACGCCTGGGGCACCCGCCGCGACTACGAGGAGACGTTCACCGAGTGCTTGAGCGCCCTGATGGGCGACCCCGGCACCGCGTTGGGCCTGTTCGTCGTCGACCGCAACAGGGACGGCCGCCTGGGGAGGGATTACGGCAGGATTTGCGAGACGGTGGCGGCCCGCACCTCCAAGCCGATCGCCATTGTCACGCACCACCAGGGCACCGCCGGCGATCCGCTGGATGTCACCCTGGCCCGGGCCGGGATTCCGGTGATCGACGGCATGGAGCAGGCATTGCGCGCGATACGCCACGCCTTCGACGACCGCGACTTCCGCGCCCGTCCGCCGGCACCGGCGCC
>JBHICX010000326.1:0-2982 GCA_046759805.1 Kiloniellales bacterium
ATGATGTTCTGGCTCGTCATCGGCGCCATGACGGCGGCCGCCGCGCTGGCGGTGCTGCTGCCGCTGCTGCGCCGGCGCCCGGCGGCCCCGGCCCGGGTGGCCTATCACCTGGAGGTCTACCGCGACCAGCTGAAGGAGCTGGATCGCGACATCGAGCGCGGGATCATTGACGAGGACGAGGCCGCCGCGGCGCGGCTAGAGATCGAGCGTCGGATGCTGGCGGCGGCGGACGCCGGCGACGCCGAGGCCGCCAAGGCGCCGGCCGGCCCGGCCGCACCCGGCGCCGCGCACAAGGCGGTGGCCGCGGTGCTGGCGGTGGCGCTGCCGGCGGGGGCGGTGGCGCTTTACCTCGGTGTCGGCCAGCCGGGCCTGCCGGACCGGCCGCTGGCCGAGCGGCGCGGCGCGGAAGCCCCGGTGGCAGCCGGCGGCGCCCCGGAGTCCGGCGCCCGCAACCTGACCGACATGGCGGCCCGGCTGGCCCGGCGGCTGCGCGACCAGCCGCAGGATCTGGGCGGCTGGGTGCTGCTGGCCCGTACCTATCAGGAGCTCGGCCGCCCCGCCGAGGCCGCGACCGCCTATGGCAGTGCCGTCGCCATCGCCGGCGATCGGGCAGAGCTGCGCGCCGCCCAAGGCGAAGCCCTGGTCTACGCCGCCCAAGGGATGGTGACACCGGCGGCCCGCCAGGCCTTCGACAAGGCCCTCGAGCTCGACCCGACCGATCCGCGCGCCCGCTTCTACCTGGCGCTGGCGGCGGCGCAGGCGGGCCGGTTCAAGCAGGCGATCGACGGCTGGCGCGCCCTCGCCACGGAGGCATCGCCGGACACGCCGTGGTTGCCGGCGGTGCGCCAGCGGATCGAGGAGACCGCCGCCGCGCATGGCGTCGATGCGACCCGGGCCCTGGCCGGCCTGCCCGAACCGGCGGCGCCGGGACCCGACGCCACCGACATGGCGGCGGCAAACCAGATATCGCCAGGGGACCGCGGGGCGATGATCCGCGGCATGGTCGAAGGGCTGGCGGCGCGGCTGGAAGAGGACCCGAGCGACGTCGAAGGCTGGACGCGGCTCATCCGCTCCTACACGGTGCTGAACCAGCCGGACCAGGCGCGCGCGGCATTGGCGCAGGCGGTCGCCGCGAACGCCGATGCCGAGGCGCGGCTCCGCGCGGCGGCGCGAAGCTTCGGCCTCGACCAAGGCTCCGCACCGCGCGGACCCGACGCCGCGGACATCGCCGCGGCGCAGGACATGTCGCCGGACGAGCGGCGCCGGATGATCGCAAACATGGTGCAAGGGCTGGCCAGCCGCCTTGAACGCGAGCCCGACGACCTGGAGGGCTGGCTGCGTCTGGCCCGCGCCTATGGCGTCATGGGCCGGCGCCAGGACGAGGCCGAGGCGCTGGGCAACGCGGCGCGGCTGGCGCCGGACCAGATCGACATCAAGGTGATGCGCGCCCGGGCGCTGAGCGCCACCTCAAGCGATCCGCCGCCGCCGGAGGCGGTGCACGAGATGCGCGCGGTCCTGGCCCTCGACCCGGACCACCTGGAGGCGCTGTGGGTGGTGGGGCTCGGCGCGGCGCGCAACAACGACCGCGCGGCGGCGGCCGAGCTGTTCCGCCGGGTGCTGGCCCGAATGCCGCCCGACGCGCCCGACCGCGCGCTGGTCCAACGGCAGCTCGACGCCTTGGGTGCGGGCGATTGATTGGATCGGCCGACCTCGCGCTCACTCCAGGTTCCTGATCTCCACCGGCTCGATGTGGTCGGCCGGGCGGAAGCCGAAGATGCGACCGTAGAAGTACAGCTCCGCCTCCAAGGCGCGCTTGATGTTCTCCGCCTTGCGGAAGCCGTGGCCCTCGCCGGTAAACGGCACATAGGCGACTGGCACGCCCTTGGCCTCGAGCGCCGCCGCCATCGCCTCGGCCTGGTTGGGCGGCACCACCTTGTCGTCGAGGCCCTGGAAGAAGATGACCGGGCAGCCAAGCCGGTCGGCGTGGTTCACGGGTGAGCGCTCACGCGCCGCCTCGGGCGGGGCGATCAAGCTGTGGTCGTAATGGGACTCGAACTTGTGGGTGTCGGCCATCAGCGCCTCCAGGTCGCCGATGCCGAAATGGCTGGCGCCGGCCTTGAACACGTCGCGGAAAGTGAGCGCCGCCAACGTGGTGAAGCCGCCGGCGCTGCGCCCGCGGATGGCCAGCCGCGCGCCGTCAACCAGACCCTTGTTCTCAAACCAGCGCGCCCCGTTGCAGCAATCGTCCACGTCCACCACCCCCCAGCGGCCGTTGATCAGCCGCCGGTAGCGGGTGCCGTAGCCGGTGCTGCCGCGGTAGTTGACGTCGAGGAACGCAAACCCGCGGCTGGTCCAGTACTGAATCGAGAGGTTGAGCTCGCCGGTGCTGGCAGCGGTCGGACCGCCGTGGCTGGAGACCAGGAGCGGCGGCCTGGTGCCCGGCGGGCCGACGAAATCCCAGTTCCTCGGCGGGTAGTAGAAGCCATGCGCGGTCACGCCCGCCTCGGTCGGAAAGCTGACCGCCTCGGGCATCGACAGAACGGCGCTGTCCGGTTCGACCGATAGCGAGCGGCGCAGCACCGTGCGGCCTCCCGTTGCCGTGTCCAGCGCCACCACCTCCGGCGCCACGGTCGGTCCGGCGCCGATGAACACCGCCCGGCCGGGCCTAACTTGCACCGACTCGAAGGCGGTGTATGGAGTTTCGTAGTTGTTCACGGAGCCGCGCCCCGGGTCCAGGCGGGCCAGCCGCCAGACGCCCTCGACGCAATAGGCGGCGACGATCCGCTCGGGGCCGTCGAAGCCGTAGGTGGAGCGACCGAAGACCCAGTGCGGCAGGCCGAACTCGGCCGCCATCGGACATATGGGCTCGGGCCCGCTGTCGCCCGCACGGTATAAGTTCCACCAGCCGGAGCGGTCGGAGACGAAGTGGAGCCGCCCCTCCGGCGACCAGGCCGGCTGGAACAGAGCTTCCTCGCCGCCGCC
>JBHICX010000327.1:0-2977 GCA_046759805.1 Kiloniellales bacterium
GGGGCCAGGACGATCCGCCAAAGCGTGCGGGCGCGCAGCCGGGCGTCCTCGACCCCCTCGGCGATCGCCGCGGCGCGGTCGGCACCGGCGATCGCCGCCGCCGCCACCGCCGCATGAGACGCGGCGAAGCCGCGGGCGTAGGGAAGCTCGATGCCGGGCAATTCCGACAACGCCTCTTCGAGAAGGCCGCGGGCGGATCGCGCCGCCCCCCGGCCGGCCTCGGCGGCGGCGATGTCGGCCAAGGCGACGACCCGATAGCGGGCCTCGCTGATGCGCCTGGCCGCGGCCAGCGCCCGCCCGGTGTGGCCGTTCGCGGCCAGCGGCTTCGCCACCGCCAGCAACGCCGCCTGGCGGTGGGTCCGGTCGGCGATGTGGTCCACCAGCGCGAGCGCCTGGCCGGGCCGGTCCATTTCCGCCAGCACCCTGGCGATGGCGCCGACCCAGGAGTCGCCGCCGGCGTTCCCGGCCGCCATCTCGCCGATGAGCCGGCGCGCCTGGTCGAGTGCGGCGGCGGCCGCGGCCCGGTCAAGATGGCGCCAGAGAACGCGAGCGAACCCCGCCAGGACCACGGCGCGCGGCCCGGGCTCGGTGAGGTCCGCGGCAGCCGCCTCAAGCGCCCGCAGTACCGGCCCGGCGCGGCGCCGGTCGAGGCCGTCGATGTGCCGTTCGGCGATGGCCAACAGCGCTTCCGCCCGCTGCACCGGGTCCGGCACCAGCCCCGTGGTCTTCAAGGCCGTCGCCAGGTCTCCGGTCGCCGCCTGGGCCTCCGCGATACGCCCGAGGGCGACCACGATGCCGCGCGGGTCATCGATCCGGGCGGCGGTTTCGAACGCCTCGGCCATGAGCCCGGCCTGGGCCTGGGCCGCCACGATCTCGCCATAGGCCCAGTCGCGGAACTCGGCCCGGTTCTCCGGCTTGGCGCTTTCCGTGGCCTCGCGCAACAGGCAGAACGCGGTCGGCGCCCGCAAGCAGGGGCTCGGATCGCGCGTCGGGTCGGCCACCCGGTCGGCCCGGCGGGCGGCGGGGCGGGCGACCAGGCCGCGGGTCTCCGGCTGCGCCAGCAACGCCTTGCGAACCGCCGCCTTGCGTTCGCGCACCCGGTCCTCGAGCCGGGTGCCGAGCCGGGCCTTCAACAGGAACGTCTCCAGATGAAGCAACAACCCCGCCGAGGGCCGACCGTCGACGGGCAGTCGCATCCGGCGCTGGTAGTGGTGAATCGCCGCCTCGAGCCGGGCACTCGGGTAGCCGTCCACGGGGCCGTCATAGTCCCCGGACTCTTGCAGTAGCTCTTGCAGGTCGCGGATCAGCGGGCCCGGCACGCCATGATCGAACAAGGGCGCGTCATCGGCCGCCCCGACGCCCCGGAGCTCGGAACGGGCGACGAGGACGATCGGCGGCGCCGGCGCCGGGTCGGCCGGGGCGGGGCGGGGCGGCGCGGCCGCCGCGCCGGCCATGCCGGCCAGGATGAGGGCGGCGGGCAAAATCGAGGCGACGAAGCGCATCATTCGTGCCGGTGCCGGTTCGGCCGGTCGTCGCTACTTGGTGGTGGCCAGGTAGACTCCGTCCCAGTCCTGGCCCGGTGGATCGGCCTCATAGGAGTCGATCCTTTCCTCATACATGTTCAGCAACCCGCCGATCTCCAGGCCGTCGGAATATTCCCGGCTGGCCTCGAGCGCCTCCCTCGCCGACCGCCAGTCCTGGGCGCGGTAGGCCGTCAGCATCGCCTCATGCGCCTGGCTGAGGGCCGCGAACCGCGGGCTGGCGGCCAGCTCCTCGTCACCCAGCAAGGCGAAGATTCGCGCCGGGACGGCCTTGCCCTTCACCCGGATGAGGTCGATCTCCAGCGCCGCCATGTCGCCGGCCTGCTGGCGGGTCGCCTCGCCGATGACGATGGGCACCCGATAGGTCCTGGTCTGACCCTCGAGCCGCGAGGTCAGGTTCACGTGATCGCCGATCACCGAGTAGTCGAAGCGCTGCTCCGAGCCCATGTTGCCGACGCAGCACACACCGGTGTTCAGCCCGATGCCGACCTTGAGCGGGGAAAAGTCCTGACCTTGCTCAGCCGCTTCCTTCTCCAATTCGGCGTTCAAGTCGACCAGACGGCGGATCATCGACAGCGCCGCCCGGCAGGCGTCGAGGGCGTGCTCCTTGTTCTCCATCGGCGCGTTCCAGAACGCCATGATGCAGTCGCCCATGTACTTGTCGATGGTGCCGTGGGCCTTGAGGATGGTGTCGGTCAAGGGCGTGAGCAGGCGGTTGATGAGCCGGGTCAGGCTCTCCGCATCGTATTTCTCGGAAATGGAGGTGAATCCGTGCACGTCGCAGAACAACAAGGTCATCTCGCGATTCTCACCGCCCAGCTTCAACATGTCCGGATCGCGTGCCAGCCGGTCGACCATCTCCGGCGAAAGGTAATGGGCAAAGGCGGTGCGAATCTGCCGCCGCTGGGCCTCCTCGCGGGCGTAGTTGGTGAACGACAACAGGCCGTACACCGCGAAGGTGGCAACCGCCGGGTAGGCGGCGTCCAAGAGCACGCCCTGCTGCGAGAACAGATACCAGGAGGCGCCACCGAGCGCGCCGGTGACGGCGATGTTAAGCCCCATGGTCCAGTAAGCGCCGTGGGTGGGGACCAGGATGACCAGCAACAGGCCGGCCATCAGAATCACCGCCAGCTCCACCGTCACCGTGTAGTTCGGCCGGACCAGATGCGACTGGGTCAGGATGGTTTCCAACAGTTGCATGTGGATCTCGACCCCCGGCACCACCTCGCCCAGGGGCGTCGCCCTGAGGTCATGCAGGCCGGCCGCCGAGGTGCCGACCAGGACCAGCTTGTTGGCAACGGCGCCCGCCGCCAGGGTGCCGGCCAGCACGTCCTTGGCCGACACGAACCGGGACGGATCGCGCCGGGCATAACGCACCCAGACCTGGCCGTGCCGGTCGGTGGGAATCCAGGCGCCGGCGACGAACACGCTTTCGA
>JBHICX010000328.1:0-2976 GCA_046759805.1 Kiloniellales bacterium
CAAGGCCGGGTTGGTGGCGCATGTGGCCTTTCGCGACGGCGTCGGCCAGCCGCTCCGCATTCCGGTCTCGCTCAAGGGCTTCACCGCCGCCCTCAAGGCCCTGCGATAGGGGTGTACGCTCACGTGAAATCGCTCCGGCTCACTCCCCGGTCCGGCCAGCAGGCGGAATTGCCTGCCTTCGCCGAAGCGAAGCCCCGGCTTCGCGCAGGCAGGTACGCTGTGGGTGGCCGGGCGGGGGAGTGGGCCGGTTCCGCCTGAACGGAAAATGGTCTGACGACCCGGCGCAACCTATGGGTTCGGCGCGCCAGGCACCGGCAGCACACAGGGACTGTCGGCTGGACGGTCGCGGACGGAGCGGAGTGACGGATGGCCCGGCCGGCCTGCCGGTGGGATCACTCCGCGTCGGCGGCCAGCGGGTCGTCGCCGTGGCTCGTCAACACCCGCTCGCTCCTGAGCCCGGCGTTGGTCCGAATCCTCTGCTCGACCTCCGCCGCGACCTCCGGGTTTTCCTCGAGGAAGGCCTTGGCATTCTCGCGGCCCTGGCCGATGCGCTGGCCGCCGTAGGAGAACCAGGAGCCGGACTTCTCGACGATGCCGGCCCTCGCACCCAGGTCGAGGAGCTCGCCGGACTTCGAGATGCCCTGGCCGTACATGATGTCGAACTCGACCTGCCGGAACGGCGGCGCCACCTTGTTCTTGACCACCTTGACCCGGGTCTGGTTGCCGATCACCTCGTCGCGATCCTTGATCGCGCCGATGCGGCGGATGTCGAGACGGACCGACGCATAGAACTTGAGCGCATTGCCGCCGGTGGTGGTCTCCGGGTTGCCGAACATGACCCCGATCTTCATCCGGATTTGGTTGATGAAGACGACCATGCAGCGCGAGCGCGAGATCGAGCCGGCGAGCTTGCGCAAGGCCTGGCTCATCAGCCGGGCCTGCAGGCCGACATGGGTGTCGCCCATCTCGCCCTCCAACTCGGCGCGCGGCACCAGGGCCGCCACCGAGTCGATGACCAGGACGTCGACGGCGCCGGAGCGCACCAGGGTGTCGGCGATCTCGAGCGCCTGTTCGCCGGCGTCGGGCTGCGAGATCAGCAAATCGTCGACATCGACCCCGAGCTTGCCGGCATAGATCGGGTCGAGGGCGTGCTCGGCGTCGATGAAGGCGCAGGTGCCGCCCAGCTTCTGCGCCTCGGCGATGACGTGCAGCCCCAGCGTCGTCTTGCCGGAGCTTTCCGGGCCGTAGATCTCGATCACCCGGCCGCGCGGCAGACCGCCGATGCCAAGCGCGATGTCGAGGCCCAGCGAGCCGGTGGAGACGGTTTCCATCTCCTCCGCCGGCTCGGGCCCGCCGAGCCGCATGATCGAGCCCTTGCCGAACGACCGCTCGATCTGGCTCAAGGCGGCGTCGAGGGCCTTCTGCTTGTCCACGCTTTCCTTCTCAACCACACGCAAGGCTGTCTGTGCCATCTTGCTTCCCCTTGTTATTTCATAGGGTGGCGGGCGTTGCAATGCGCGGCCTATGTACCTGTTTTGTTCCAGCATACGGGCGCACCCAACCCCATGATGATCCGTTGCCAAGTAGCTTCCCCTGAGAGGCGTGAACCGCCACGAACGGCGCAGGCTAGCATGAGAACATAAGAAGAACAAGAGAAATTTTTTCGTCGCCCGCTGCCCCCCTGAGGGTTAGAAATCGGCCGGGCGGGCGACGCGGTCAGGCGCGATCGAGCTGGTGATGCCTCCGGACCAGGACGCGGCCGCCATGACTTGCCCGCCATAGGACCGGTGGCCCGAGCAGCGGCGCCGCAAACGGGATCGCCCATGTCTCTGACCGCAACCTTGAGCGTGCTGGCCACCGCCGCAGCGGTCTTCGTCGTCGCCAACCTCCGCTCCAGGCGGCCCGCGGAGCCTGGCACCCCACGCCTGATTCCCTATGGCGCTATCCAGTTCGTCGCCCTGGTGACGATGGTCTTGATGCTGGCGCATTTGGTGAGCCTGCTGACCGGGCAGCCGTTTACCGGGCGGCGCAACTTCCCCCGGTAGCCCCCGAGCGAAGCGGCGGCGTGAATGCTACGGTGGCGAAACCTGGCGCCGGTGATCCACGACCGCCAGTCAGCTGCGGTCGCGGTCGATCCGGTCGATTCGTTCACGCAGGATTTCCAACAGCCCGTCGATACCCTTGCGACGCGCCACGCTCTTGAACTCGTCCTGCTGGGTCAGCGCCATCGAGATGCCTTCGACCTCGACGTCGATGATCTTGTAGCTGCCGTTCATCCGCCTGACCCGCCAGACCGCCCGGTAGGCAACCGAGGAATCCGGTTTGACGATGCGGGTGCCGACGAAGATGTCCTGGTCAGCGGGATTGACGCGCGTGCCGGTGATGCTGAACTCCTCGTCGACGTAGCCGCCCAAGCGCACCGCGTAGGTCTTCACGATCCAGTCGGAGAACAGCTCCAGGTAAGCGGACCTCTGTTCCGGCGTGGCCTTGCGCCAATACGGGCCGATGACGAACCGGCTGATCGTTCGTACTGCGAAGCGCTCCTTGAGCAGGGTACGGAACCTATCCTCGCGTTCGGCCAAGGTCGCGTCCTTGGCCTGTAGGACCTCGATGGCCTGGTCGGCGAGCGATTGAATGAACCGAACCGCCTGGTCGGCCGAGGCGGCGGCCCCCGCAACCGCCGGAAGGAACGTCAGTACTAGAACCAAAAGTAGGCAACGGAAGGAGCCTGCACACATCGATCGACACACCTCATTACCAGTGAATTACCAGTGAGCGGCAATCGAGCTCGGCCGGCATCGACTCCGCGTCGGCGCAGGCCCCGACAAGCCACTAATAGACACGAGCCAGGTCCATTTCAAGACGGCAAGACGGCTTGTCCACCGCAATATGCCGGCCTGGGGATAACCGCGCCGTGCCCAGGCCTAGGACGGGTCGACCCGGGTCGCGGCTTGCTCCGCCGCCCGGGTGACGATG
>JBHICX010000329.1:0-2976 GCA_046759805.1 Kiloniellales bacterium
AGGCGGTGGCCCTGCGGGCCAGCCTTGACAAGGGGGTCGGCCCGAGCCAGGAGGGCAACCATGAGATCGATGGCGCACCAAACGCATGACTTTGCCGGTCATTCCGCCGCCGCGGGCTGCCGGGCGGTGGCGCGCTGCCGCCGGGGCGTCTTGGCCACCGGGCCCTTGGTCCCGGCCGCTACCACCTCCGGCGCGCCAGTCGGGTCGGCCAGTGCCGCCAGCAGCGTCTGCTTGATCTGCTTCAGCTTCGCCGGTTGCTCGATCTTCATGCCGAACAGGTCCTTGACGTAGAACACGTCCACCACGCTCTCGCCGTAGGTGGAGACCTTGGCCGACGAGATCTGCACGCTGGTCCGGGTGAGCGCGCGGGTGACGTCGTGCAACAGGCCGCGCCGGTCACGGCCGTTCACCTCGATCACCGTGTGGGTGCGGCTGGCCTTGTTGTCGATGAGTACCCGGGGCGCCACCTTGAACACCCGGGTGCGGCTGGGCAGCGCCGGCGCCCGGCGCAGGGCCTCGTGCAGCCTGAGCCGCCCGGACAGCACCATGTCGATGTTGGCCTCCAGCCGCTTCAGCTTGGCCGGGCCGTCGAAGGTGCCGCCGCCGACGTCCTGGACCGCGAAGGTATCCAGCGCCATGCCGTTGGTGAGGGTGTGGATCCTGGCGTCCACGATGTTGGCGCCGCTCACCGCAATGGCCCCGGCGATGCGGCTGAACAGGCCCGGATGGTCGGCGGTGTAGACCGTCACCTCGGTCACCCCGCGGCCCTTGATCACGCGGGCGTCGACCGTGAGCGCTGTGACGGCGCCCTCGGCCTCGCGCACCAGGCGGGCATGGCGGGCCAGCGTCGCGGTGTCGAACGCCAGCAAGTAGGAGTCATAGCCGAGCCCGGCATGGGCCCGGAACGCCTCGTCCGACCAGTCGGGCAGCGCCGCCCGCAGCGCCGCGCGGGCCGCGGCCACCCGCTGCTCTTTGCCGCGCGCGTCGAGACCGCCGGTCATCAGGTCCTCGGCTTGGTAGTACAGCTCGCGCAAGAGCGTCGCCTTCCACTCGTTCCACACCTTGGGTCCCACCGCACGCAGGTCGGCCACGGTGAGCACCAATAACAGCCGCAGGCGCTCCGGCGAGCGCACCAGCTCGACGAAGTCGGAGACCGTCTTCGGGTCGTCGATGTCGCGTTTGAAGGCGGCGTAGCTCATCAACAGGTGATAGCGGACCAGCCAGGCGACGGTCTCCGTCTCCTCTTCCGTGAGGCCGAGCCGCGGGCACAGCCGGCGCGCCACCCTGGCGCCGATGACCGAGTGGTTGCCGCCGCGCCCCTTGGCGACGTCGTGCAGCAGCAGCGCCAGATACAGGACCCGGCGGGAGAGCACCTGGTGGACCACCTCGGAGGACACCGGATGGTCGCGGGTGAACTCGCCGGCCTCGATGCGGGACAGGATGCCGATGGCGTAAATCGTGTGCTCGTCCACGGTGTGCACGTGGTACATGTCGAACTGCATCTGCGCCACCACGCGGCCGAAGTCGGGGATGAACCGGCCCAACACCCCGGCCTCGTTCATGCGCCGGAGCGAGATCTCCGGGTCCTTGGGCGAAGTCAGGACGTCGAGGAACAGGCGATTGGCCTCCGGGTCGGCGCGCAGCTTGGCGTTCACCTTGTTGATCGACTGCCGGATCAGCCTGAGCGCCCGCGGGTGGATGTCGATCTGGTTCTCCTGGGCGATGTGGAACAGGCGCAGGAAGTTGACCGGATCGTCCTCGAACACCCGGTCCGAGACCACGTTCAGCCGGTCGCCGTCGAGGCGGAAGTCGCCGAACTCCTTGCGCCGCCGCCTGAGCTTCGGCAGTCGCAACAGCGGCTTACGCCGGTGCTCGGCCTCCAGCCCGGCGCAGAAGATGCGGGTCAGGTCGCCCACGTCCTTGGCCGCCAGGAAGTAGTGCTTCATCAGCTGCTCGACGCCGGACGCGCCCTCGCGGTCGGCGTAGCCCATGCGGCGGCTGATCTCCGGCTGCAGGTCGAAGGTGAGCCGCTCCTCCGCCCGGCCGGTGAGGTAGTGCAAATGACAGCGCAGGGTCCACAGCAGGTTCTGTGCCTTGGCGAACTGCCTCGCCTCGGCGGCCCTGAGCACGCCGCGGGCGACCAACTCGCGCACTTCCGTTACCCGGTACAGGTACTTGGCGATCCAGAACAGGGTGTGCAGGTCCCGCAGCCCGCCCTTGCCGTCCTTGACGTTCGGTTCCAGCACGTAGCGCGAATCGCCCATGCGCAGATGGCGCTCATTGCGCTCGTTAAGCTTGGCCTCCACGAAGTCGGTGCCGCGGCCGGCCATCAGCTCGTTGCGGAACCGCAGCCGCAGATCCCGGTACAGCGCCTGGCTGCCCCATACATAGCGCGCCTCGAGCACGCTGGTGCGGATGGTCATGTCGGCCTTGGCGCGGCGCATGCAGTCGGGCACCGAGCGGGTCGCGTGCCCGACCTGAAGGCCCAGGTCCCACAGCATGTACAGCAGGTATTCGATCACCTGCTCGACCCACGGGGTCTCTTTGTAGGACAGCACGAACAAGAGGTCGACATCGGACCGGGGGGCCAGCTCGCCCCGGCCGTACCCGCCCACCGCCACCACGGCGATCTGTTCGGCCGCGGTCGGGTTCGGGTTGCGATAGACGTGGCCGAGCGCAAAGTCGTAAAGCACCCGGATCAACTGGTCGATCAGGAAGCACCGCCCCGCCATCACCTCGGCGCCGTGGCCGCTCGCATCGAAGCGCCGCCCCACCTCGGCCTCGCCGTCCCGAAGCGCCGCCTTCATTAAGCCCAGCACTGCGTCCCGGCGCTTCTCGTCGGGCGAGACCTCGGCGGCGACCGCCTCCAGCGCGGCGCTGAGCCGGCGGCGGTCGAGGATGGCACGCTGATTGCGGGGGCCAGGCCTGGCCTGGGACATGAACGGCCTCGCGATGGCACTCGAGGGCGCGGACCCT
>JBHICX010000330.1:0-2973 GCA_046759805.1 Kiloniellales bacterium
CGGCCTCGCCGCTCGGCTGCGGCAGCCTCCAGTCGATCATCGAGCTGTGGCGAAGCGAGCCGGCGCTGGCGGCGGTCGGCGACTGCGCCGAGCGGGTGCACCGCATCTTCCGCCGGCACGCCACCGCTCGGCCGCGACCGGTGGCCGATCTCGCCGCCCTGTTTCGGCGGCTGCGCCGGCGCGGGCTCAAGCTCGGCGTGGTCACCGGGGATACCACGGCCAACGCCCGGCAGTCGCTTGCCGCCGCCGGCGTCGGCGAGATGCTCGATTTCATCGCCGGCTACGACGCTGGGTTCGGGGCCAAGCCGGAACCGCGCCTGGTTGAGGCGTTCTGCCTCAAGACCGGCCTTGAGAACGCCGAGGTGGCGGTGGTCGGCGACGCGGTTGCCGACCTCATGATGGCCCGCGACGCCGGCGCCGGCATGGTGGTGGGGGTGCTCACCGGGGTTTCGCCGCGCCAGTCGTTGCAGCCGTTGGCCGACCATGTGCTGGACAGCGTCGCCGACATCGAGAGGGTGTTGGACGGGTGATCGAGGTGATGATCGAGCGCTGGGTCAACCGCGACGGCGGCCAGGACTACTTGTGGTCCGTGTGGCGGGACGGCAGCCGCGTCCACATGGGCGGGCCGCACCCGACGGCGGAGGCGGCGGAAACGGAGGCGCGGGAGTACTGCATCGAGGAGCTCGGCGTCACCGCGGAGCGCGTGACCCGCCTGTGATCGCCGCCCCGCCCGGCAGGCCCGCGGCCAAGGGCGACCGCCGGCGGCACCCCGATGTGCTAGGAAAAGCGCGGCATAGGCTAGGTGCCGACTTGATCTCGAGGACGGTTTCATGAGCGACAGACCCGTGGTCCTGGTGGGGCGCAAGGTGCCGCCGGCCGTGGAGGAACGGCTCAAGCGCGACTATCGGCCGCGCCTCAACGAGGACGACCGCATCTATGCTCGCGACGAGTTGATGGCGCTGGCCGATGGCGCCGAGGCCATCCTGCCGTGTCACACCGAGCACCTGTCGGCGCAAGTGATCGCGCGGCTGCCCTCGAGCGTGCGGGCGATCTGCAGCTACTCGGTCGGGGTCGACCATGTCGACCTCAACGCGGCCAAGGCCCGCGGCATCATCGTCACCAACACCCCCGACGTGTTGAGCGACGCCACCGCCGAGATCGCCATGCTGTTGCTCATCGGCGCGGCGCGGCGGGCCAGTGAGGGGGACGCGCTGGTGCGCACGGGCCAGTGGCGCAGCTGGAGCCTTGAGTTCATGGTGGGCGTGCAGGTCACCGGAAAGCGCCTGGGGATCGTCGGCATGGGGCGGATCGGCCAGTTGCTGGCCCGGCGCGCTCGCGGCTTCGACATGGCGGTGCACTACCACAACCGGCGCCGGCTCGACGCCGAGCGCGAGGCCGGCGCGGTCTATCACCCAACGCTGCAGGACTTGCTGCCGCACTCGGATTTCCTGTCGCTCCACTGTCCGGCAACGGCCGAGACCCACCATCTGTTGAACGCCCGCCGCATCGCGCTCATGCCGGACGGCGCGGTCGTGGTCAACACCGCGCGTGGCACCATCGTCGACGATGCGGCGCTGATTGCGGCGCTGAGGTCGGGCAAGCTCGCCGCCGCCGGCCTCGACGTGTTCAACAACGAGCCCGACATCAACCCGGGCTACCGCGAGCTCACGAATACCCTGCTGCTGCCGCATATCGGCAGCGCCACCCACGAGACCCGCGACGCCATGGGCTTCCGGGCGCTAGACAACATGGACGCCATCTTCGCCGGCCGTGAGCCCCGCGACCGGGTGGGCTGAACGCGATCGGGGCCGGCGGCGAACCGGCCGGCAGCCCAGTCCGCCAGAAGATTGCGAAAGCGATGGAATTAGCGGAATGGAATTAGCGTCTATCAACGATGGGCGAAGGCATGTATAATCATGCCACGACGCCTAAGGGGGCGGCGTTGCCCAATGGACGACGGGACAGCAGCAAGATCAGATTTGGTGGTTGGACTACCGCAATAACCTTTTGCACCAAGCTGAATCCGTCGAAAACTAGCAAGTGGAGGAACAGCACATGGGTAAGAAGTCTGTCAAACCTGAAACCCAACGGGGTGACGGCGGCAAGCCGGCAACCTCGCGGCGTAAGTTCCTGAAGACCGGCGCCGCAGTTGCCGCCGGTGCGACCGCGGCTATTGCCATGCCGAACGTCTCCAGGGCCCAGACGGTGACCCTGAAGATGCAGGGCTCGTGGGCCGCTGCCGACATCTTCAACGAGTTCGCCACCGACTACATCCAGCGCGTTCAGGAGATGGGGGGCGGACGCCTCAAGATCGACTATCTCGTCTCCGGTGCCGTCGTAGCCTACAACCGCGTCCAGGACGCATGCCACGAGGGAGTGCTCGACGCGGCCCATACCGTGCCGGTTTACTGGTACGGCAAGAACAAGGCGGCCTCGCTATTCGGCTCGGGACCCATCAACGGCTGCAACGCCGAGCAGACCCTCGGCTGGATCTATTACGGCGGCGGCCAGCAGCTCTACGAGGAGCTGGTGCAAAAGATTCTCGGGCTCAACATCGTCGGCTTTTTCGCCATGCCGATGCCGACCCAGCCGCTCGGCTGGTTCACGGAGAAGATCACCTCGTTCGATCAGGTCAGGAAGCTCAAGTACCGCACCGTGGGTTTGGCGGCCGACCTGTTCCAGGAGATGGGCGTCAAGGTGACCATTCTCGGGGGCGCCGAGATCGTCCCCGCGCTGGAGCGCGGCGTGATCGACGCCTTCGAGTTCAACAACCCGACCTCGGACAAGAGCTTCGGCGCTCACGACGTGCGCAAGGTCTACATGCTGGGGAGCTACCATCAGGCGATGGAGTTCTTCGAGATCATGTTCAACAAGGCCAAGTACGAGTCCTTGCCGAAGGAGCACCAGGCGATCCTCAGGTACGCGGCCGAGGCCGCGTCCTGCAACAACTACTGGAAGGCGATGGACCGCTAC
>JBHICX010000331.1:0-2959 GCA_046759805.1 Kiloniellales bacterium
CGTTGCGCGGCAATGTGGAGACGCGGCTCGACAAGCTGGCGGCGCGGCGGTGTGACGGTATCCTGTTGGCGATGGCCGGGCTCATCAGGCTAGGCATGGCGGAGCGCGCGACCACACCCATGGATCCGGACCAGATCGTACCGGCGGTAGGCCAAGGGGCGATCGGCATCGAGGCGCGCACCGACGACGCGGCAACCGCTGACTGGCTGGCGCCGCTCAATGATCCGGAGACGGCCATATGCATCGCCGCCGAGCGGGCGATGCTGAAGGCGCTCGACGGCTCTTGCCGCACGCCGATCGCCGGGCTGGCGACCCTGGCGGAGGACCGGACGCTCAGCCTGAACGCCCTGGTGGCGCGACCCGATGGCACCGCGCTGTGGCGCACCCAGCGCCGCGGGGCGGCCGCCGACGCCGAGGCGCTGGGTGACGACGCCGGGCGCCAGCTTAGGGCCGAGGCCGATCCCGCGATCTTCGACGCGGGCGGATGAGGTCGGCGTTGCGCGCGTTGATCACCCGGCCCGAGGAGGACGCCGCACCGCTGGCGGCGGCGCTCGGGCGGCGCGGCATCGACTGCCTGATCGAGCCGATGCTACGCATCGTGCCGGTGGCGGCGCCGAGCCTGGACCTCACCGGGGTGCAGGCCCTGGTGATCACCAGCGCCAACGGCGCCCGCGCCTTTGCCGCCGCCTCGCCGCGCCGCGACCTGCCGGTGTACGCGGTCGGCGATGCCAGCGCCGCCGCGGCGCGGGGCCTCGGCTTTGCGCGGGTGGAAAGCGCCGCCGGCGACGTGGCGGCGCTGGCCGCCGTGGGCCGGCGACGCGCCGATCCCGCCGCCGGCCCGCTCATGCCCCCAGTGGGCCGGGTGAGCGCCGGTGATCTGGCCGGCCGCCTCGGGGCACTGGGCTTCACGCTGCGCCGGTCGGTGCTGTACGAGGCCAAGCCGGCGCAAGGGTTCAGCGCCACCCTCGAGGCGGCGCTCCGGCGGCTCGTCGCCGGCGACGGCGACGCGCCGGCGGCTGGCCTGCGCTGGGTCATGTTCTTCTCGCCGCGCAGCGCGGCGGTATTCGTCGGCCTGGCGCGCGCGGCTGGCCTCATGGCAGCCGGCCGGCGGCTCAAGGCCCTTTGCCTCAGTCGAAACGTCGCCGAGGCGGCGGCCGCGATCGACTGGCGAACCATCGCCGTCGCCGTGCGGCCCGAGCAAGAGGCGCTGCTGGCGCTCATTGACCGCGACCTCGACGTCGCTCAGAAACGCCGGAGCCGCGCCGCCGGCGGCGAGCGATCGGCCGGCCACAGGGATGCGTGAGACACCGGGCATGAACCAACAGAGCGACCCCATGCCGGCCGGCGGCCGAGAGGAACGCGACAGCGTGCTTACCGTCATCGAGCGATTCGGCGGCATTCGGCCGATGGCCAACAAGCTCGGGATCGCCTTCACCACGGTGCAGGGCTGGAAGGAGCGCGGCCATATCCCGCCTCGGCAACACGGCCGGATCCTGGGCGCCGCCGCCGCCCACGGCATCGCGCTCGGCGCCGAGGACCTGGCCCCCACACGGCCGGGCGCCAAGCCCGAGACGGCGCGGCCCGCGGCGCCCCGCCCGGAGCCGCCGGAGCCGCCGGAGGCGCCGGCGAGGCTGCCGGTGCCGCCGCGGCTGGCGGCGGCGTTGGCCGGCGCCGCCCCGGCGGTCGTGGTCCTTGCGCTCGCCATCGGGATCGTCGTCATGACGGCACCCCTGTGGACCGACTGGCTTGCGACCCGCCTGTCGGACCAGGCCACCGAGGCCCGCTCGGCCCGGTTCAAGGCCCTGGAAGACCGCGTCGAACGCCTGTCAACCGGCGGTCCCGCCGTCGAGCTGACCACGGCGGTGCGGTCGTTGGAGGCCGGGCGCAAGGCGGCCGACCGGCGGCTCGACTCGCTCGCCGCCACGGCGGCAGCGAGCGAGGATCGGCTGATCGACCTTGCCGCAAGCATCGAGTCGCTGCGGTCGGCCGTGAACCAAGGGCCGACGCGGCGAGAGGCGCAGCGCCTGCGACAGGCGCTGGCCGGGCTCGAGGGTCGCCTCGGCGCCCTGGAGCGGCGCGACGACGTGGAAAACCTGGTCTCGCGGCTGGCGGCGCTGGAGCAACGCGCAGCCTCGCGCCAGGGGCTCCCGGCCGGGGCGGCGCTCGCGGTCGCGGTGGCGCAGCTGCGCGTGGCGCTGGCCCAATCCGGCCCCTTCGCCGCGGAGCTCGAGGCGGTGCGGGCGCTGGTGGGGGACGACCCGGTGCTGGCCCAGTCCGTGGCCGTATTGGCCGAGCGTGCCGAGACCGGGGTACCGACCCTCGCCGTGCTCGAGGGGCGCTTCGGCGACCTGGCGGCGGCGGTGGCGGCGGCCGCAGGGACGCCGGCCGGCGACGACTGGGTCGCGACTGCGCTCAGGCGGCTGCGCGCCCTGGTGTCATGGCGGCGGGTCGGGGAACGGGCACAACGGGCCGGCGGCGCCGAGATGCGCCTGGCCCAGGCCGAGGCCGCGCTCGACGACGGCGACCTGGCCGAGGCGGTGGGCGCGCTCGAGGGCCTCGATGGTGCCGCCGCCACGGCCGTGGCGGGTTGGCTTGGCGACGCCAGGGCGCGGCTCGAGGCGGACCGAGCCGTCGCAGCGCTGACCGCACGGGCGATCACCGAGCTTTCCGCCGCCGGCGGCGGCTGAACGGATGATCCGCGCCCTCATCTTCCTGGTGCTGGTCACGTTGGTGGCGTTAGCCGCCGTCACGTTCGTCGCGGAACCGGGCAATGTTCGCATCGAGGGGTGGGATTGGCGGGTCGACACCTCTGTCGGCGTCCTGGTCCTGGCCGTGGCCATCCTGGCGGCGGCGGCGGCGGCCGTCTATCGTTTCTGGCGCACTCTCAGGGAGGCGCCGCGGGCCCTGGCAGTGGCCGGCCGCAGCCGCCGGCAGAGCCGCGGCTCGCGGGCGCTGGCCC
>JBHICX010000332.1:0-2951 GCA_046759805.1 Kiloniellales bacterium
CACCTGGTGCATCGGCTCGGCGAGACGCTGGTGGTGCTCATGGTCATGTCGTTCGTGTTCTACGCGCTGATCGCGCTGATGCCGGGCGACCCGATCGACATCATGGTGCAGGCCGACCCTAACCTGACCCCGGCGGACGCCGAGCGCCTCAAGGCGCTCTACGGCCTCGACCGGCCGATCCCCCTGCGCTATTGGGCCTGGCTCAAGGCGGCGCTGGCCGGCGATCTCGGCTACTCGCGCATCCACACCAGACCGGTGCTGGAAATCCTTTGGCCGCGATTGGGCAACAGCCTGGTGCTGTTGGGCCTCAGTCTGGCGCTGGCGCTTGCCATGGCCCTGCCGCTCGGCATCTACGCCGCGCTGCGTCAGCATCGGTGGGCCGATCACCTGATCAACCTGCTCTGCTTCGCCGGCATCTCGATCCCGCCGTTCTGGCTGGCGCTGATGCTGATCATCGGATTCGCGGTCATCCTGGGCTGGCTACCGGCGAGCGGGATAATCACCATCGGCGACGGCGGCCTCGGCGACCGGCTCACGCACCTGGTGCTGCCGGTGGCGACCCTGACCATCGCCAGCATCGGCGGCTATATCCGGTTCCTGCGTGCGGCGGTGGTCGAGACCATGCGCCTCGACTATATCCGCACAGCCCGCGCCAAGGGGGCGAGCGACGCCCAGGTGGTGCTGGGGCACGCCTTGCGCAACGCGCTCATACCGCTCGCCACCCTGGTCGGCTTGAGCTTCGGCGCCCTGTTCTCGGGCGCGCTCATTACCGAGATCATGTTCGCCTGGCCGGGTATGGGCAAGATGATCTACGACGCGGTCATGGGCAACGACTTCAACCTGGCGCTCATTGGCCTGTTGTTCGCCACCTTGATGACGCTCATCGGCAACCTCATGGCCGACCTCGCGGTGTCGTGGCTCGACCCGCGGATCGTGGTGCGATGAGCCCGCCCCGCGGCAATCTTCGCCGGCACTCGCCCACGGCGCTCATGTGGCGGCGCTTCCTTGACCACCGCTTCGCCCTGGCGAGCCTGTTCGTGCTGGCGGCACTGGTGCTCATGTCGCTGGCCGCGCCCCTGGTGGAATCGGCGCAGGGGCTGGACGCCACCACGGTCAACCTGTTCGAGCGCTTCCGGCCCCCCTCGGCGGCCCATCCATTGGGCACCGACGAGCTTGGTCGCGACCTGATGCTGCGGTTGTTGTACGGCGGGCGGGTGTCGCTGTTCGTGGGGCTGTTGGCGGCGCTCATTTCGGCGTTCATCGGCACGCTCGTGGGGCTCGCCGCCGGCTATTACGGCGGCCGGCTGGACGCGGTGCTGATGCGCCTGACCGACGGAGTCATCGCGCTGCCGCTGTTGGCGCTGTTGATCGTCCTGGCGGCGCTGGATTTGCAGAAGCTCGGCCTGCCGCCGGAGCTGGTGCAGTCGGAGAACGTGAGCCTTTACCGCATCATCGTGATCATCGCGCTGGTGGGTTGGACAACGGTGGCCCGGCTGGTGCGCAACATGGCGCTGTCGCTCAAGGAGCGCGAGTTCGTCATGGCCGCGATAGGCCTCGGCGCCGGGCCGCTGCGCATCATGGGTGCGCACATCCTGCCCAACCTGGTCTCGTCGATCATCGTCGCCACCACGCTTTCGGTCGGCAACATCATCCTGTTCGAATCGGTGCTGAGCTTCCTAGGCCTCGGCGTGCAGCCACCGATCGCGAGCTGGGGCAACATGCTGACCGGCGCCCAGGAGCTGATCTGGCAGGCGCCGGCGCTTGCCTTCTACCCGGGCATCCTGATCTTCGTCACCGTCATCGCCTTCAACTTCCTCGGCGACGGCCTACAGGACGCCCTCGACCCGAAGGCGATCACCGGACCGGCCCAGCGGTAGCTCGCGACCGGCGCTGTCGCTCGGCCTCGTACAGCGCGACGGCGGCGGCGTTGGAAACGTTGAGGTCGGCGATCGGACCCACGGTCGGCAGACCCGCCAGGGCATCGCAGCGCTCGGCGGTAAGTCGCCTGAGGCCCGCCCCTTCCGCGCCGAGTACGAACGCGATGCGGCCAATGAGCGCGATCTCGGTCAGCGGCGGCTCAGCCCCCCGGGTCAGACCGACGCACCAAAAGCCCGCCGCTTGCAACGCCTTCAGCGCCCGGGCCAGATTGCTCACCCGGACCATCGGCAGCCGTTCCAGCGCCCCCGACGCGGCCTTGGCCAGGGCGCCCGTTTCCCGCGGCGCGTGCCGGTCCTGCACCACCAGCGCCAGCGACCCGAACGCCGCGGCCGAGCGCATGACCGCACCGACATTTTGCGGGTCGCTCACCTGGTCGAGCACCACCACCGTGCAGCTGTCGCACGAGCCGGCCGAGCGGCACACCTGATCGAGCGAGGTCGCCGGCAGGGGCAGGCCCAACACGGCCAGCCCCAGCTTCACCGCCCCCGCGGGCAACAGCGCCGAGATCTCCGTGCGCGGCCGCTTCTCGATCTCCGGGCGATGGTCGCAATCGGCGAGCGCGGCGGCGATCGCCTCGCCGTGACGCCGCTCGACCTCCGCGGTCAACGCAACCCGGCGCACGCGCCGCCGCTGGTTGGCCAGCGCGGCAAGTGCCGGATGCACGCCGTAAAGCCAGATGCCGCGAGGCGCGCCGGCGGCAGAAGCCTGCCGGCGCCCACGGGCGCCGCCCGGCGCCTGTGGCGGCCGCATCGAGACACGCCGCGGGGCGGCGGCATTTTCCCCCTTGCGCTTTGCCATGGCGAACCTTATTATGAAGCCTGCAATCGGATCGCAAGTGGCGTTCCCCCGCTGGGCGGGGGGCGTCTTTGTGCACCCTTGTTTTGCGTTTGCGGTTGACAGCAGCGGCGAGCTTCCATAGTTGCTGGGCGCGGTCGAGCCGGAGCCAATCCGGAACTCTATGCTGCCATCAGGGAGGGGTGCCCGAGCGGTTAAAGGGGACGGGCTGTAAACCC
>JBHICX010000333.1:0-2938 GCA_046759805.1 Kiloniellales bacterium
CATCCCTGGCTTCATGGGCCCGGGCAACGATCTCCAGGAGCGGCCGGCGACGCTGCAGCGCCCGCAACCCGGGTGTGTTCGGAGACGACACGTTGATCACCAGGTAGTCCACCAGGCGGGTGAGCCGGCGGACCCCTTCCGCGTAGTCGGCGGCGGCATCGGCGCTGTCTTGGTTCATGCCGATATTGGCCCCCACGATGCCGGCGCCGGTCCGGCCCCATCGCGCCAGGCGCGCGGCCACCCGCTCCAGTCCCTGGCTGTTGAAGCCGAGGCGGTTGATTACCGCCTCATCCTCGGGCAGGCGGAATACCCGCGGCTTCGGGTTGCCGGCCTGGGGGTGGGGAGTGACGCTGCCGACCTCGACGAAGCCAAAGCCGAGGCGCAGGAGGGCGGCAACCGCCCGCGCGTCCTTGTCGAAGCCCGCCGCCAGACCCACCGGGTTGGGAAAGTCGCGACCCCACAGGCGAACCGCCAGCATCGGGTCATCCGGCTCGGCCCGCCCCGGACCGAGGCCAAACGCTAGCGCCCGAACGCTCAGCTCGTGCGCCGCCTCGGGTGGCAGCAGCCGCAGCAACCGGCTCAAGGGCCAGGTCCAGTCGACCACCGCCTAAGGCCGCCGCCCGGCCCGGGGCCAAGACCGACAGATCGCATCAACCGCCATGCCGTGTCCCTTAGCGCAGCGCGCCGCCGGTGTCCAAGGCGGTGTTGGCCGACACCAGGTCTGGACCGGGCCTGCGGGACCCGCCATGCTGGCGGCCGTGCGCCCAATCCCGTCGCCCTTGATATGGCTGGCGATGCTGCCGGCCGCGGTCGCCGCCGGCGAGCCGCAATCCGAGCCCGCGGCCATCATCCAGGCGGCGATCGCGGCCGCCTGCGACGCCGGAGAGTTGGAGGCGGCGAGCCTGGCGGCGCGCTTGGGCGGGGCCCGGGTGATCAACGAGACCCGCCTCAAGATGGGCGACACCGACGTCGGCTGGCGCCGGGTGTTCGCCTTCGACGGCGGCGGCCGGCTGACCATCACGCGCGCCGCCCCGCGGGCCATCCTGAGGCGGCTCGAGGTCGATTACTGGGGCCCCGGTCCCATCGGCCCGCGGCCCGTCATTGGCACCATCGCGCCGGGAGATTGCCGCATCGCGCTGGCGCGACGGCTCTTGTACGAGGACGGCGGCGCGGCCTCGGCGGTCGAGGAACTGGATGCCGAGTTGCGCCCCACCGGCCATGTGGAGCCGCTGAACCCGCCGGTTCCGGCGGGGCTGGACCCGGGCGGAGTCCCGGTGGCGATGGTGGACTCCGGCGTCAATTACCTGTTGCCGGAAATCGCCGGAAGGCTGGCGCGCGACGCCGACGGCGCCATCCTCGGCTACGACTACTGGGACATGGACGGGCGCCCGTTCGACACCAACCCGGCCCGCTCGCCGTTCTTCCCCCAGCGCCACGGCACCCGAACCGCCAGCGTGCTGTTGCGCGAGGCGCCGAAGACGCGGCTGGTGCCCTACCGCTATCCCCGGCCCGACATGACGCGGATGGCCGATCTGGTCGAGGACGCCGCCGCCAAGGGCGTCGTGGTCATGAGTCTCACCCTCGGCAGCCGCGACGCCGCGGAATGGACAGGATTCTCGGCGGCCGTCGCGGCGCACCCCGAGATGCTGTTCGTGGTGTCCGCCGGCAACGACGGCCGCGACCTCGACCAGCACCCGGTCTATCCGGCTGCGTTGGCGCATCCCAACCTGATCACCGTAACCTCGTCCGATCTCGGCGGCGGACTGGGGCCGGGCGCGAACTGGGGCGCCGAGAGCGTCCACCTGTTGGTGCCGGGAGAACGCATGGCGGTGACCAACTTCGCCGGGCGGCCGGTCGAGGGCTCCGGTTCGAGCTTTGCCGCGCCGCGGGTGGCGGCGCTGGCGGCGCGGCTGCTGGCGGCACACCCCGACTGGCGCGCAAGGCGGCTCAAGGCGGCGATCTTCGCCCGCGCCGTCAGCATGCCGGGCAGGCTGGTGCGGGTTGGCTTCATCCCCGACCCCTCCCGCCCGTGAGCCCGTTGCTCACCAGCCGTCGTGCTTGCCGCCGGCGGCACCGCGCAACTGGATTGGCGGAACAAATCATCGTTGCGGACGACACACCGGGTGCCGAAGGCCCGATCCGCGCGCTCGGCGGCGCCGCCGACATGGCTTGGCGGAAAAATATCCTAATGAAATCCGCCGCATTTTGTAAGAACATGTTCCCATGCTCAGACACGCTGATGTATGGCGGGCGATCGACCGCTTAGCGGCGCGACATGGCATGTCACCGTCGGGGCTGGCGCGCCGCTCCGGGCTCGATCCGACCACGTTCAACAAGAGCAAACGCATCGCGCGCGAGGGCAAGCCACGCTGGCCGACCACCGAAAGCATCGCCAAGATACTGGCGGCGACAGACAGCACGCTGGCCGATTTCGTCACCCTGGCGGGTGGGACGCCAGCGGCCGAGACGGTCAGCCGGATTCCGATCTTCGGTCTGGCCCAGGCCGCGAGCGAAGGCCGAGTCGACGCTGCCGGCCGGCCCAGCGGTCGCGGCCAGGACGAGATTGCCTTCCCCGACCTCAACGACCCGAACGCCTACGCCCTGGAGGTAAGGGGCAATGCCTTGGCGCCGGTCTATCGTGACGCGACGGTTCTCGTGGTTTCCCCGGCGGCGTCGGTGCGTCGCGGCGACCGGGTGGTGGTGAAAACCGATGCCGGGAAGGTCATGGTCATGCAGCTGATGCGCAAGACCGCACGCCGGGTGGATCTGGCGCCGATCCCCAAGGCCCGACCGCTGCGCTCGCTGCCGACGGAGGCGGTCACCTGGATGTCGCGCATCGTCTGGGCCAGCCAGTAGAGCATTTTCCATTCCAGCGGAACCAGCCCACTCCCCCGCCCGGCCCCCGGCCCGTCCGCCGGGGCGGGCACCCATGGGATCG
>JBHICX010000334.1:0-2926 GCA_046759805.1 Kiloniellales bacterium
CACCCGGCCCTGGAGGAGCGCCACAGGGAGGGCCTGCCGGAACTGGCGGTCTTACGGGAGAGCGACGCCTCGTACTACATGCGCGAGGAGCGCCAGGGGCTGATCCTCGGCCCCTATGAGAAGGGGGCGCCGGCCTGCTTCGTCGACGGGGTCCCGGACAGCTTCGGCCAGGACCTGTTTCCGGGCGATCTTGACCGGCTGGAGCCGCATATCGAGGCGGCGATCAAGCGAGTGCCGATCTTCGGCGAGGCCGGCATCAAGCAGGTGGTCAACGGCCCCATCCCCTACACCCCCGACGGCAGCCCGATCATCGGTCCGGCCTGGGGCCTCAAGAACGTCTGGCTCAACGAGGGGCACGGCTTCGGGGTGACCGCGGCCGGCGGCGCCGGCTGGCAGCTGGCCCAGTGGATCGTCGAGGGCGAGCCCTCAATCGACCTTCTGGACGTGGACCCGCGGCGGTTCGGCCCTTATGCCAACAAGGAGTACGCGCGGCTCAAGAACCAGGAGGCCTACGAGCACGTCTTCATTATCCACTACCCGGACGAGGAGCGGCCGGCCTGCCGGCCCTTGAAGACCAGCCCGATTCACGACCTGCTCGACGCCAAGGGCGCGGTCTGGGGCCAGCGCTATGGCTGGGAGCGGCCGAACTGGTTCGCCCCCGACGGGGTGGAGCGGCGCGATAAGTGGAGCTTCCGGCGCTCCAACTACTTCGAGCATGTCGGCAACGAGTGCCGCAAGCTGCGCACCGACGTCAGCATCATCGACATCACAAGCTTCTCCAAGTTCACGGTCTCGGGGCCGGGCGCCGAGGGCTATTTGGACCGCCTGGTGGCTAACCGGCTGCCCAGGGCGGTGGGCCGCATCCAGCTGGCGCACGCGCTTACCGCCAGGGGCGGCGTACGCTCCGAGTTCACCATCACCCGAGACGGCCCTCAAGCGTTCTATCTGGTGAGCTCCGGCGCCGCCGAGCGCTACGACTGGGACTACCTGTCCAAGCATCTGCCCGAGGACGGCAGCGTCCGCCTACAGAACCTCACCACCTCCCATGCGGTGCTGGTGCTGGCCGGGCCCAAGTCGCGGGAGGTGTTGCAGAAGGTCACCGACGCCGACCTGTCCAACAATAGCTTCAAATGGCTCAGCGGCCGGCACATAACCGTCGGCGGTGCGCCGGTGCGGGCGCTGCGCATCAACTTCGTCGGCGAGCTCGGCTGGGAGCTGCATCACCCGATCGAGTACCAGCGTCACATCTTCGGCGAGCTGATGCAGGCCGGTGCGGAGTTCGACATCGGCCAGTGCGGCATGCGGGCCATGGACTCGCTCAGGATCGAGAAGTCCTACCGCATGTGGGGCCAGGACCTGACCCGGGAGTACACGGCGTTAGAGGCCGGGCTCGATCGTTTCGTCGACCTCGACAAGGGCGACTTCATCGGCCGCGATGCGCTCGTCGCCCAACTCCGTGACGGCGTGCCGCAACAGTTCGCCACCATCGAAGCGGCGAACGTGGGCGACGCCGATCCGATCGGAAACGAGCCCTTGTGGCAGGACGGGCGGATGGTCGGCCGGGCCACCGCCGGCGCCTTCGGCCACGTGGTCGGCAAGAGCCTGGCACTGGCCTATTTGGAGGCGGGGATCGGCGAGGTCGGCACCGAACTGGAGATCGAGATCCTGGGCCGGCGCACTGCGGCGCGGGTGATCGAGACATCGCCCCGGGACCCGCGGAACGAACGGCTGCGCGCCTGAGCCGGGCGTCGTGGGGCACGATTGTCTCGCCGCCGCCGCGACCCCCTTGCCGCGGCCTCGGCGCGAGGCGCGTAAGTCCAGGAAATCAGGCACCCTTTTGCTTGACCTATCCGGGGCGCCGTCACTAGTATGCGGCCGCCTCGGGGTGCCGGCGGTAGGCCCTTCGACGGTCTAGATGCGGCGCTGGCGTAACCCAAGGAGACATAGACGCGGCCCCGGAGTCGGGGCCGTCGTTGCCTCATGGGCATGGATCGATCGCTTTGTGGGCGGCGGCGGAAGTCGTTCGCGACGCGACGGTATACGGTGGAAACCACGCTGGGAAAAGGCTTGATGCCGACGGTCAATCAGTTGATCCGAAAGCCGCGCCAGATGCCGCGCCTACGCAACAAGGTGCCGGCCCTGGAGGCTTGCCCGCAGAAGCGCGGGGTGTGCACGCGCGTCTACACCACCACGCCGAAGAAGCCGAACTCGGCGCTCAGGAAGGTGGCGCGCGTGCGCTTGACCAACGGCTTCGAGGTCACTTCCTACATCCCCGGCGAGGGCCACAACCTGCAGGAGCACTCGGTGGTGCTGATCCGCGGCGGCCGCGTCAAGGACCTGCCCGGGGTGCGTTACCACATTATCCGCGGTACGCTCGACACCCAGGGCGTCTCGGACCGCCGCCAGCGCCGCTCGAAATACGGCGCCAAGCGCCCGAAATAGGACCCAAGCCCAGGAATAGGAACTAAACGATGTCCCGCCGCCGTGCCGCCACCAAACGCGAGATCATGCCGGACGCCAAGTTCGGTGACCTGGTCTTGAGCAAGTTCATGAACTGCTTGATGACCGACGGCAAGAAGTCGATCGCCGAGAACATCGTCTACGGGGCGTTCGACCGAATCCAGGATCGCGCCAGGGAGGATCCCCTCAAGGTGTTCCACGAGGCGCTCGACAACGTGAAGCCGCAACTCGAGGTCAAGTCGCGCCGGGTCGGCGGCGCCACTTACCAGGTGCCGATCGAGGTTCGGCCCGACCGCGCCCAGGCGCTGGCCATCCGCTGGATCATCTCGACCGCCCGCGACCGATCCGAGAATACCATGCGCGAGCGGCTCGCGGCCGAGCTGATGGACGCCGCCCAGAACCGCGGGGCCGCGGTCAAGAAGCGCGAGGACACCCACCGCATGGCGGAGGCCAACAAGGCCTTCTC
>JBHICX010000335.1:0-2923 GCA_046759805.1 Kiloniellales bacterium
GTGCCCGGCTGCGCCCAGCCGAGATGCTGGCCACCGTCGAGCGCGATCATCTGGCCGGTCATCGCCGGCGAACCAAGAATGAACCGCACCGCATCGCAGATTTCCTCCGGCGTGGTGCCACGGCCCAGCGGCAGACTGGCGCATTGTCGTTGGAACTGGGCCCGGCTCTGCCGCGCGCTCGGAAGGGTCGGGCCCGGGCCGATGGCGTTGACCCGAATTCGGGGAGCCAGCGCCAGCGCCGCGCTGCGCGTCAGCGCCCACAACGCCGACTTGGAGAGGGTGTAGGAAACGAAATTCGGCGTCAGATTCCACACCCGCTGGTCCAGCATGTTGATGATGCAGCCCGCCGCGTCTTCCGGCAACGCCGCCGCCATGGCCTGGATCAGGACGAAGGGCGCGCGCAGGTTGACCTCGAGATGCGCGTCCCAGGACTCCCGGGTGGCGTCGCCGAGTCGGTCGGGATCGAAAACCGCGGCGTTGTTAATGAGGCATCCGACCGACCCCAGCGCCTCAGTGGCCCGCGCCACCAGGGACTCGACCTCGGATTCCCGGCGCAGGTCGGCGGCCAGGCTGACGGCACGCCCGCCGGCGGCGGTAATCTCCGCCACCACCGCCGCCGCGTCGTCATCGCGCGCGTGATAATGCACCCCCACCGCCCAGCCGTGGGATGCCAGGTCGAGCGCGATGGCGCGACCGATGCGCCGCGCGGCCCCGGTGACGAGGGCGGTCTTCGGCACGGTCCGGGTCACGCCCGCAACAATGCGGCCTGAGGGCCGCGCCGGCAAGTCTGCTCAAGCCCCGCCGTGGTAGTGGCTGGCGAGGAAGCCGGCGTAGAGCAGCAACAGGATGCCGCCCTCCAGCCGGCTGACGCGCCAGCCGACCACCATCACCGGAATCAGCAGCAGGCTCGCCCCCACCATGATCCAGATGTCCAGCCGCAGGATTTCCGCCGTGACCGGGATCGGCGCCGCGACCGCGGCCGCCCCCATGACCGCCAGACAGTTGAAGATGTTGCTGCCCACCACATTGCCGAGCACCAGGTCGGCCTCGCCCCGCAGGCCGGCGGTGAGAGCGGCGGCAAGCTCGGGCAGCGAGGTGCCGACGGCGATCAGGGTGAGGCCGATCAGCTCCTCCGGCACCGCGAACGAGCGGGCGATCGCCACCGCGCCCGCGATCAGCATGGTGGAGCCCATGTACAGGGCGCCGCTCCCGGCGGCGACCAAGATCACGGCGACCAGCGGCGTCATCCTCCGCGGCCTGGAGGGCACCGGGGCCAACGCCGCCATCGGCTGCGCCGCCAGGCCGGATGCGGGTCCGGCCGCCTGGAGCGCGCGCCGCTCCCCCACATAGGACCAGACCATGAAGAAGGCCAGCGCCGCCAGCAGCACCGCGCCGTGGCCGGCCCGAAAGGCGCCGGTGAGCGCAAACCCGGTGAACAGCGCCGTGGCGGCCAACAGCGAGGCGCCGTCACGGAGCACCGAATGCAGCGCGCAGGCGATTGGTTGGACCAGCGCGCCGACGCCCAGGATCAGTAAGATGTTGGCGATGTTCGAGCCGACCACGCTGCCGGTGGTCAGGCCGGGACTCCCCCGCACCGCCGCCTGCACCGCAACCAGGAGCTCCGGCAGCGAGGTCCCGAAGGCAATCACCGTAAGCCCGATCACCAGGGTCGACAGGCCGAACCATCGGGCCAGCCCGGTGGCGCCGGCCACCAGCGCCTGGCCACCGACCAGCAATATCGCCAGTCCTCCGGCCGCCAGCAGATAGGCCATCGCCCGCCTAGCCGCCAGCCTGCGCCACCCCGGAAAGCCCCGCGTACAGGGCGACGACGTAGGCCCCATAGGCCACCAGGAAGGCCGCCGCCAGCCCTGGGCCGACCCGCCCTCGGGTCATCAGCCAGGGCACCAGGAACAGGGTCACGCCCAGCATCACCCAAATATCGAAGCCGGCGATCTGGGCCGGGATCGGCAGCGGGGTTACCAGCGACACCAGGCCCATGATCGCCAGGACGTTGAACGTATTGGCGCCCAGGACGTTGCCCAGCGCCACCTCCGGATGGCCGCGATAGGCCGCGACCACCGCGGTCGCCAGCTCGGGCAGCGAGGTGCCGACGGCGACCAGGGTGAGGCCGATCACCGCCTCCGACACGCCCAGGTCACGAGCGATCTGAATGGCGCCCCCCACCAGCAGATGGGAGCCGGCCACCACGCCGGCGACACCGATCACCACGAACACTGCCATCAGCGTCGCGGTCCGCGGCTGGCCGGCGCTGAACTCCTCGGCTTCCCGAACATGTATCTCGGCCGCCGCGCCGTCGCGGCGCTCGGCGCGATAGGTGCGCAGCGTGAGCCCGACCAAGGCCGCCAACATGATGGCGCCGTGCCAGCGGTCGATATGGCCCACGAGACCCAGCGCCACCATCACCAGGGCGGCGGCGATCACCACCGGGCCGTCGCGGCGGAGCGCTCCGGGCCGGCAGACCAGTGGATAGATCAGCGCCGCCACGCCGAGGATCAACAGCATGTTGGCGATATTGGAGCCGACCACGTTGCCGACGGCGATGGCCGGGGCGCCGCCCAGCGCCGCCCGCAGGCTGACCACGAGCTCCGGCGCCGTGGTGCCGTAGGCGACCACGGTCAAGCCGATGAGCAACTGCGAAACGCCGATTCGGCGGGCCAGCGCGACCGCGCCCCGAACCAGCAACTCCGCGCCGACCAGGAGCAATACGAAGCCGACGCCGACGGCGACGAACGCCATGGGGGGAGGATCTCCGCGGCTGGATGCGCGCACTCCCTTACCACGACCGCCCGACCGCAGGCAAAAGCGGCGCCATCGCCGGCCGTTCGAGCGTTATCCGTTTAGGCGGCTCCGGCCCACTCCCCCGCCCGGCCACCCCAAGCGTACGATCCCGTGGGTGGCCGGG
>JBHICX010000336.1:0-2909 GCA_046759805.1 Kiloniellales bacterium
CATGGCGGCGAGCCCGGCCACGTCGATGCGGTCACCGCCTGGCTCGAGCGCATCGACTGCTCGGAGGACGACCTGGAGTGCGGCGGGCACCCGCCGGCCCACGCGCCGTCGGCGGAGGCGCTCTTGCGCGCCGGTGGGACGGTGCGGCCGGTGCACAACAACTGCTCCGGCAAGCACGCCGGCTACCTCACGCTGGCCCGCCATCTCGGCCATCCAACCGCCGGCTACGTCCGCTTCGAGCATCCGGTGCAGCAACGGGTTCTCGCCATCGTCGAAGAGCTCACCGGGCTCAAGCTTGCCTCCGCGCCCCGCGGCATCGACGGCTGCGGTGTGCCCGTCTTCGGCGTGCCGTTGGCCAAGCTGGCGTTGGCCATGGCGCGGTTCGGCCGCCCGGACGGTCTGCCGCGGCGCCGCTCCGCCGCCGCCATCCGGATCCGCCGGACCATGGCCGCACATCCGTTCATGGTTGCCGGCACCAGCCGGTTCTGCACCGCCGTATTGCAGGCGCTGGGCCCGTCGATCTGCATCAAGACCGGGGCCGAGGGGATGTTCATGGGGGCGTTGCCGGAGCCAGGCCTGGGTTTCGCGCTGAAGATCCTCGACGGCGCCGGGCGCGCGGCCGAGGTGGCGACGCTGAGGCTCCTCGACCGGCTCGGCGTCATCGGCGACGGGCCGCGGCGCCGGCTGGCCCGGTTCGCGCCGGCACCGGTCACCAACCGTGCCGGGCGCGTGGTCGGCGAGATCCGGGCCGCTGCCGACTGCCCGTTCTGAGGCGCCATGCGCGCCGTCTTGTGCACGAAATGGGGTGAGCCCGCCGACTTGGTGGTCGGCGAGGCGCCGAATCCGACCCCGGGCCCCGGCCAGGTGCTGATCGCGGTCGCCACCGCCGGGCTCAACTTCGCCGACACGCTCTTGATCGCCGGCAAGTATCAGGACAAGCCGCCGTTCCCCTTTACCCCCGGGCTGGAGGCGGCCGGCGAGGTGCTGGCCACCGGCGAGCGCGTCACCAGCTGCCGGCCTGGCGACCGGGTGTTGGCGATGCTCGGCGGCGGCGCCTTCGCGGAGCAGGTGGTGGCCAACGAGACCGACGTGATGGCGATCCCCGAGGCGATGGACTTCACCACCGCCGCCGGCTTCCCGGTCACCTACGGCACCGCCCATGGCGCCCTGGTGTGGCGCGCCGGGCTCAGCCCCGGTGAGGTGTTGCTGGTGCATGGCGCGGCTGGCGGTGTCGGCCTGGCCACGGTCGAGGTCGGCAAGGCGCTGGGCGCCAGGGTGCTGGCCGCCGCCGGCGGCGCCGAAAAGCTGGCGCTGGCGGCGGCCCATGGGGCCGATCACGGCATCGACAGCCGGGAGGAGGATCTGCGCGTGCGGGTCAAGGAGTTGACCCAAGGGCACGGCGTCGACGTGGTGGTCGATCCGGTCGGCGGCGACGCCTTCGACGCCTCGCTGCGCTGCATCGCCTGGGGCGGGCGCATCGTGGTGATCGGCTTCGCCGGCGGACGGGTGCCGCAGATCCCGGCCAACATCCTCCTGGTCAAGAACATCTCTGCCGTGGGATTCTACTGGGGCTCGTACCGGCGGCACGATCCGGCGCGGCTTCGCTCCCAGTTCGACGAGCTGTTGCGCTGGTATGGCGAGGGCCGGCTGAAACCCCATGTTTGCCAGGTATTCCCGCTGGAGGAGGTGGCCGCGGCGATGGCGATGATGCTGGGGCGCAAATCCACCGGCAAGGTGGTGCTCAGCACCGGCCGGGCCTGAGCGCACGTCGCTATGACCGAGCCGGTGCGCGCCCAGTACGAGGGCTATCCCTACCCGCATCGCGACCCCAAGGACGAGGCGAAGCGGCTCGTCACCGGCTCGCCCAGCCACCTGCGGGAGATTGAGCACTACCTGTTCGACGGACGGCTGCCGAAGGAGAGGCCGTTCAAGGTGCTGATCGCCGGCGGCGGCACCGGCGACGGCCTGATCATGCTGGCGCAGCAGCTCACCGATGCGGGTGTTAAGGCGGAGATCACCTATCTCGATTTGTCCGAGGCGGCGCGCGCCATCGCCGCGGCGCGGGCCGAGGCGCGGGGGCTAGGCGCGATCCGTTTCCTTACCGGGTCGCTCCGCGATCTGGCCGAACTTGCCCCCGGGCCGTACCACTACATCGACTGCTGCGGCGTCCTGCACCACCTGGACGCGCCCGACGCCGGGCTCAAGACCCTGGCCGCCCAGCTGGCGCCGGAGGGCGGCATGGGCCTGATGGTGTACGGCGCGCTGGGGCGCACCGGGGTGTACCCGGTGCAGGAGATGCTGCGCCAGATCGCGCCGGCGGCGGCCGCCGGCGGCCCGCCCGATGCGGCGCGGCTCAGGCTTGCGCGGAGGCTTCTGGCGGCGCTGCCGGCCACCAACTGGCTGCGCCGCAACCCGCTCATTGCCGACCATCTGCGCGGCGACGATGCGGGTCTCTTCGACCTGCTGCTGCACGCCGCCGACCGCCCCTTTAGCGTGCCCGAACTGGCGGCGCTCGTTGACGGCGCTGGCCTCGCCATCACCGGTTTCATCGAACCGGCCCGCTACGACCCCGCGAGCTACCTCAGCGACCCGGCGCTAATGAAGCCTCTGGCCGGGCTGGATGGGCTGCATCGGGCGGCCTTCGCCGAGCGCCTCGCCGGCAACATGAAGACCCACGTCTGCTACGTGGCGCCCAAGGCGCGCGCCGCCGACGTCGTGGCCCGGCCCGACGGGCCAGACGCGGTGCCGGTGTTCCGGGAGTTGGATGGGCCGACGTTGGCAAAAGGGCTTACGCCCGGAAGGCCGCTCATGGTCGAGGACGCAGGAATCCGCTTCCGCTTCCCGCTGCCGCGTCTGGCCGCCGCCATCGCCCAGCGCATCGACGGCACACGATCGCTCGCCGACATCCA
>JBHICX010000337.1:0-2901 GCA_046759805.1 Kiloniellales bacterium
CGGTGGTCGCCTCCGCCTCGTGGATCAACAGGTCGTCATCGACGGTGAGCCTGAGCCACATGTCGTGCACCGGCTCGCCGCTGGCGATCTCGCCCCGCCACTGGTTGTGGAAGGCATAGGACTTCTCATCGGTCAAGTGGCCCTCGATGTCCCATAGGCCGTCCTGGCGGCGATAGCCGCGGCACTCGATCTGGCGGGTGTGCATGGGCTCTCGGGCGGCGGCGGGAGACAGCGGCATGGGCGACTCCGGATTAAGGTTCTGGGCGACGGCTAATCATCGGCGATATGGGTTCGCGCGCGGAGGCGGTCAAGCGGCGCGCCGCACCGCCCGGCCGCTCAGGACCCGGTGGCGCCCGGCGGCACGATTCTGAGTGAGGTGATCTGGTTGCGCTGCCGGCGCAGGATCTCGAAACGGAACCCGTAGAACTCGAACACCTGGCCGACCTCAGGGATCTGTCGCGACTCGTGCAGCACCAGGCCGGCGATGGTCGCCGCCTCGTCGTCGGGCAGCCGCCAGTCGTACTCCCGGTTCAAGTCCCGGATGGTGACGCTGCCGTCGACGATGAAGCTGCCGTCGGGCTGTGGGCGCACGCCGTGAACCAGGAGGTCGTGCTCGTCCGATATCTCGCCGACGATCTCCTCGAGGATGTCCTCCAGCGTGACCACGCCCATCAGCGCCCCGTACTCGTCGACCACCAGGGCGAAGTGCTCGTGGCGCTGGCGGAACGCCTGCAGCTGGTCGAGCAAGCTGGTGGTCTCGGGCACGAACCAGGGCTTGACCGCGATTTGCGTCACGTCGAGGCTGGCGAGGTCGTTGCCGCGGCCGCGCAGCTCCTTCAACAGGGCCTTGGCGTGCAACACCCCGATCACGTTGTCCGGATCCTCGCGGTACAGCGGAATGCGCGTATACGGGCTCTCGAGCACCTGTTCGACGAGGCGGTCCGGCGGCTCGTCGGCGTCGAGCATGGCGATGGCCTTGCGATGGGTCATGATCTCGCTGACCTCGACCTCGTCGAGGTCGAGAATGCTGCGCAGCATGGCCCGCTCATGGGCGACGTCGGCGCCCGGACCCTTGTGCAGGTCGATCACGCCGCGTAGCTCCTCCTCGGTGATGGTGGGCGGAAAGTCCGCCGGGATCGGCGCCCCCAGGAGCCGCAGCGAGCCCCGCGCCACCGACCGCACCAACAGTGTCACCGGCGCGAACACCACCACCACGAGGCGGATCACCGGCGCCACGGCCAGCGCCGTGCGGACGCTGCGGGCGATGGCGTAGGTCTTCGGCAGCACCTCGGCGAAGATCAGGATCAGCATCGTCATCACCACGGTGGCGTAGAGCACACCCGCGTCGCCGAACAGCCCGATCAAGACACCGGTCGCCAGCGCCGAGGCCATGATGTTGACCAGGTTGTTGCCCAACAGGATGGCGCCGATCAGCCGGTCGCGCTGCTGCTGCAGGCGGCGCACCATGCCGGCGCGGCGGTTGCCTTGCTCCGCCAGCTGGTGGATGCGCGGGCGCGATGCGGCAGTGAGCGCTGTCTCCGAGCCGGAGAAGAAGGCCGACAGGAGCAGCAGCACGAAGATCGCGCCAAGCGAAATGAGCCAACCTGTGGTCACGCCGCGATGGCCTCCTCGAGCACCCCGATGAGCTGGTCCGGCGCCACCGCGTCGCAGACGAACGCCTGACCGATTCCGCGGCTGAGCACGAATCTGAGCTTGCCGTCCCGCACCTTCTTGTCCTGCGCCATGTGCTCGAACAGGCGGCCGGCGTCCCAGACCCGGCCCGACAGATGGGCGAGGTCGGTGGGCAGGCCCACCGCCGCCAAATGCCGGCGCACCCGTGCCGCGTCGGCGGCCGGGCACAGGCCCAGGCGGGCCGAGAGCGCAAACGCCGTCACCATGCCGATGGCGACCGCCTCGCCATGCAACAGCTCGTCGCCGAATCCGGTCTCCGCCTCCAAGGCGTGGCCGAAGGTATGGCCGAAGTTCAAGAGCGCCCGGGGCCCGGCCTCGCGCTCGTCGGCGGCCACCACACCGGCCTTGGTCCCACACGCGGTGACCACGGCGTGGCGCCGCAGGTCCGGATCGCCGTCGATGAGGTCGGCGCCGTGCGCCTCCAGCCAGGCGAAGAACTTGGCATCACCGATCAGTCCGTACTTGACCACTTCGGCATAGCCGGCCAGGAACTCGCGGCGCCCCAGGGTGTCGAGGGCGCCGATATCGGCGAGCACCAGGCGGGGCTGGTGAAAGCTGCCGACCAGGTTCTTGCCGTGCCGGGTATTGATGCCGGTCTTGCCGCCGACCGAGCTGTCGACCTGGGCCAACAGCGTGGTCGGCAGCTGGAGATAGTCGATGCCACGCAGCACCACGCTGGCGGCGAAGCCGGCGAGGTCGCCGATCATCCCACCGCCGAGCGCCAACAGCGTTGTCGAGCGCTCGATGCGAGCGTCCAGCAGGCGTTCTATGAGCCACTCCAGCCGGGCGAAACTCTTCGACGCCTCGCCCGGCGGCAGCACCACCGCGTGGTGCTCGATTTCCCCGTTTTCGAGGGCCCGATCGAGCGCCGGCAGTTGCAGCTCGGCCACCGTCTCGTCGGTTACCGTCACCACGCGCCGCCGGCGCAGCACCGGGGACAGGTACTGGTCGGCCATGCCCAGGACGCCGACGCCGACATGGATGTCGTAGCCGCGTGCGCCAAGATCGACGTGGACGGTCTCGACCTCGGTCATGACCGTGACCGCTGCAGATGCTGGCGAAGCGCGGCGGCGACCCGATCGACCATGACCTGGAGCGGCACATGGGCGCTATCGACGACGGTGTCGGCCTGGGCATAGACCGGATAGCGCTCCTTGATCAGTCGGGCAAGGATCTGGCGCGGGTTTCCGCGCTTCAAGAGCGGCCGAT
>JBHICX010000338.1:0-2883 GCA_046759805.1 Kiloniellales bacterium
TCCACTGCATGGCAATGGGATTCCACAGGATCATCAGAAAGAAAGGATAGAGGAGCAGGCCAAAGCGCTTGGTCGCGAAGAAAACCAGCAGCGCCGATCCGACGACAACCGTGAATCCGTAGGTAATGAGCACCGTCACGGTGGGGCCGAGAATCGCGTAATAGAGCGTGCCCCAAACGATGCTGGCGATGAAACATATGCCGCACAGCACCACCAGCGTCACCTTGTGACGCCGCTCATCCACGGGATCTCCGTCAAGGGTGCTGGCGCGCTCTAGGCGGATCCATATGTTGCGCAGGAGGTGGTTCATCTGATTCCTCTTGGGCGGAGACTGTCTGCGTCTTCGGTTGAAGGCTCATCCCTTGACCGGGAGAATCGCAGAGGGCAAGTGGACGGCGTCCTGTCACATGATCGGCCCCGCCATTGGCTCCCCAGGGGCGAAAGGGGAATCCGCGCGAGGGCCGCACCCTCGCACCGGCGGCGACGGCGCTCAGTCGACCCGCTTCGCCAGCACCAGCCGCTGCGCCGGCAGGAAGCCGCAGCGATGGAGGAATTTGAGCAGGCTGAAGTTGTCCCAGGCGACCTCGGTGCGCACGGTCTCCACGCCCAGCGCCGCTAAATTCGCCAGCAGCTGTGACATGAGCGCTCGGCCGACCCCTTCGCGGCCGTGCTCCGGGGCGACGCCGACGGCGTCGATGACCGCCGCCGGCTCGGTGCGCCCGAACTCGCCGAAGTCGGTGCGCGCCATGACGAACCCGACCGGCTGGCCGTCCAGTTCGGCGACCAGCGAGATGCGCACCCCCGACTCCGCCATCACCTCCTCCAGCTTGCGTCGATAGTATTGGCTGCGGTCGGTGCCGGTGAGCTTGCGGTCGATGCGGACGATCATGTCGAGGTCATCCGCTTGCATCGAGCGCACCGGCACCCGGTCGCGCGCCAGGGCCACGAAGTCGTCGCCGCCCGGGTCGCTGTAGTCGGGCATCTCGGCGTCGAGCTTGCGCGGGGCAACCTCCGGATCGGTGTCGGGCATGGCTGCGGATACCTCCCTTCCTGATCAGTCGCCCGGCTCGCGCGTAGTCGGATGCTCGAACACCAGCCGCGGCGCCAGCGCGAAGCCATTGGCGGCAAAGAAGCGCATGAGCCCGTGGTCGGTCCAGTCGACCTGGGTGCGGATCTCGCGCACCCCCAGCTTCTTCATGCCGCGGATCACGCCCTCCATGAGCCGCCTTCCCGAACCCTGCCCGTGGTGATCGGGGTCGACGCCGACGGCATCCAGGATCGCCATCTGCTCGACGCCGCCGAAGGCGCCGAATTGGATGCGGGCGATGGCGTAGCCGACAAGGGTGCCGCCGTCCTCGACGGCGACCGCGACCACCTTGTCGGCGCCGCTGAGCGCGGCCTCGAGCCGCTTCTCGAAGAAGCCGCGACGCGAGCGGCCGACGAGGCGTCGGTCGATCTCGACCACCCGATCCAGATCCTCGGGCCTCAGCGGGCGCGATGCGGTGTTCGGTTTCATGGCGCTGTCCTTGCCCCTGGTCCCTGACGGCGATTGCGGGCGGCACGTTCGCCCATTGGCGTCCGGATATGAATCGATCATTCGGCACTCGGGGTCAATGGATAAGGCCCAGGCCATGCCGGCCGGCCGGGGCCGGACGGCGCCGGGCCTGATTCGGCGAGGCTTCGCGCGCGAACGGCCGAAAAAGGTACCAAATTACGCATTTACATTTCGACCACCGGGCGACATGGTGTCGGCAAGGCGGTGCGCCGAGATTAGTGCCGGCCGGCGGCACGGAGGAACTCATGCCCGAGCCCGTGAGGGTTGAAGGCCGCAAGGCCGACGGCGGCAGCTTTACCATTCGCGCCGCCACGGCCGCGGACATCCTTGCGGTGGTGCGCCTGGACGAGATCAACACCGGCCTCGCCAAGCCCGACTACTGGCGCGACGCCTTCGCCCGCTACAGCTCGCGGCCCAACCGCTTCTTCCTGGTCGCCGAGGAGGGCGCACGCCTCGACGGCTTCATCCTCGGCGAGGTCCGCGCCTGGGAGTTCGGCTCGCCGCCCTGCGGCTGGATCATCGCCCTCGGCGTCGACCCCGAGACCCGGCTCAAGAAGGTGGGCAGCCAGCTGTTCGAGGCCATGTGCGGGCTGTTGCGCCAATGTGGCGTGGCCACGGTGCGCACCATGCTGGCCCGGGACGATGACCTCAACATGGCGTTCTTCCGTAGTCAGGGCATGTGGGGCGGGCCGTTCATCCAGCTGGAGAAAGCCCTTGACTAGGCGCGCCCAGACTCCGAGCGGGGACTGAGGCCGCCATGCGGCTCAACAAGGCCACCTGGTGCGCGCTCTATGCCGTCCTCGATCTGGCGCGGGATTCGGAACGCCAGGTCTCGGCCATCGAGATCGCTGACCGCTATGGCGTCTCCGCCAACCACCTGGCCAAGGTGCTGCGCGACCTGGGCCGGGGCGGGTTGGTCGAGTCGGTGCGCGGCGCCGGCGGCGGCTACCGCTTCGCCGGCAACGTCAAGCGCACCACGCTCTATGACGTCGTCAACCTGTTCGAGGACATCGTCGCCGACGACGGCGGCCGGGCCGCGCCGGGCGCCGAGACCGACATCGGCAAGGCGCTCGTTCGCGTGTTGACCGAGATCGACGAGATCGCCGTCGCCACCCTCAAGTCGGTCAGCCTGGCCACGCTCATCAAGACCATGCCGGGGCCGGAGGAGCGCAAACCCGACGAAACGCAGGCGGCGTCGGCGGACTAACGCATTATCCGATCACGTGGAATCGGTTCCAGCCCACGCGCCCACCCGGCCACCCACGGGATCGCCTGCCTTCGCCGACCCGCTACGCCAGCGAAGCGTGGCGAGAGCGAAGCCCCGGCTT
>JBHICX010000339.1:0-2862 GCA_046759805.1 Kiloniellales bacterium
CCAGCCCACGCCCCCACCCGGCCCCCGGCCCGTCCGCCGGGGCGGGCACCCACGGGATCGCCTGCCTTCGCCGAACGACCCGTCGCCCGAAGGGCTTTGGCCCGCAGGGCGAAGCCCCGGCTTCGCGGCCCACTCCGCCGAAGCAGCCGCTTCGGCTGCGAAGGCCGGGCAGGCAGGTACGCTTGGGGTGGCTGGGAGGGGGCGTGGGCTGGTGCGAATCCAATCAAGTGGAAAATGCTCTAGCCAGCCGCCGGCAGTCGGGCCGCGAATCTAAGGCGCACATAATCGGCCGTCCATCGACCCTCGGCGTCGCACAAATCGGCCCGCAAATCCTCGCGCACCTCGGCGATGAACTGGGGCCGCCCGGCAACCGGCACCGCCGACAGGTAGTTTTCGCCGAAGGTCTCGAGCCAGCCCTCGATGTCGCCGGGCAGCGGCGTCGGACGGGGAAACAACTCGATGCTGTCCACGGTGAAGCCGCCCGCCTGCAGCCGCCGACGATAGGCCGCAAGCGTCGGAAAGGTCCACGGGTTGAGCGCCCGGCCGTCGATGTCGCGGCGCTCGCAGGCGCGCTCCAGCGCCAGCACGATGCGCCCGATATTGGTGCCGGCGCCGAGCTCGGCGACGAAGCGACCGCGGGGCTTAAGCGCCCGACGCACGCCGGCGATGGCGGCGTCCGCATCCTTGACCCAGTGCAGGCTGGCATTGGAGAACACGGCGTCGAACTCGGCCTCGAAGCGAAGCTCGGCGGCGTTCATCACCCGGGCGTCCAAGCCGCGGGCGCGGGCGGCGGCGACCTGCTCGGGGCTTGAGTCGACGCCGACGACGCGGCAGCCGGCCCTGGCGAGTCTCTCGGTCAGCGCGCCGTCGCCGCAGCCGAGGTCAAGGATCCGTTCGCCGGGCTTCGCCGCCAACAACTCCAAGACCGGTTCGCCCAGCTCGGCCACGAAGCGGCCGTTGCGGGCGTAGCGCTCCGGGTCCCACTTTCGCGCGGTGGTCATGCCGGCCGGCGAGGCCCTCATTCCTCATCGGCGCCCACGGCGAGCTTGATCAGCTCTCCCACCAGGGATTCCACGTCGATCACGTTCTTGGTGTCGCGGACCTCTTCGCCGGGCTGGAGCATGGCCTCGGACGAGCCCGGAACCAGCTGCAGATACTTGCCACCGCCAAGACTCTCGCCGGTGACCATGGCCCGCGAATCGACCGGCAGCTTGACGTCGCTGGTGACGGTGAAGATCAAGACCACGTCGAAGCTCTGCGGGTCGACCTCCTTCTTAACCACGTTGCCGACCCGGATGCCGCTCACCCGCACCGGATCGCCCTCGACCAGGGACCCGACCTCCAAGAACCTGGCGACCAGCTCGTACTCGCCGGCCTGTTTGACCGTCTTCGAGGAGTAGACAATGACCATAAACACGGCGGCGGCGACCACGACGCCGGCGCCTATCAGCATCTCCAGGAATTGTCTGCGCATGCTTGGCTCCCAGTCCCGCCGGGTCAGAATATCGCTTCGCCGATCAGGTCCTCGAGCGAGGCGGAGTCGCGGACCCGTTCGAAGGTGTCCCCGGGCTTCAGCACCGCCGTCTCCCGGCCCGGCTCGAGCAGCACGTAACGGCCGCCGAAGATGCCTTCGCCGGCAATCGCCGCCACCGTGTCGACCGGCAGGCGCAGCTTCGAGCTGACGGTGAACCGGACCACCGTGTCATAGGTCTCCGGGTCGATCCTGACGCTGGAGACGGTTCCAACCTTGACCCCGCCGATGCGCACCTCGTTGCCTTGCTGCAGCCCGCCCACCTTGAAGAACAGGGCCTCGAGCGGGTAGCCCTCGGCGGCCTCGAATCTGGCGGTGGTGTAGGCGAGGTAAAGGAAAACCAGCGCGGCCAGAACCACGGTTCCCCCGATCACGGATTCAACCAGCGTCTTGTTCATGAGCTGCGCTCCCTCGTCGATGCTGTGTGAGTCCGTCGGCCGTTCAGCCGCCGGTGCACTTCTTGCACTTCTTGCTGACATCGCGCGCGATCGCCACGATCTTTTCGATCACCTGCTCCAGAACCAGGGAGTCCTGGTGGAAAGAGAAGAAGCCGTTCGGCGGGATGTAGCTTTCGTCACCGCCCGGCTGGATCTCGATGAACTTGCCGCCGAACAGCCCGTCGGTGTGAATCGCGATGGCGGAGTCCGTCGGCAGCCGGACCGACGAGTCGAGCCGGACCGTCACCACGGCCACGTAACCGTCCAGGTCGAGCGACATATTGCTTACCGAGCCCACCTTCATGCCGCCCAGTCGCACCTCGTCGCCGATGGCAAGGCCGTCCACCCGGCCGAACTTCGCCAGCACCTCATAGCCGCCGACGGCGCGCAGCTGGGAATGGGTATAGGCGAACACGATGAAGATCACCGCGACCATCAGGACCAGCGCCCCCAGGACGGTTTCGATCACGCTTCTATGCATGGGTTCCCCTCTCCGCCTTGCGCGGCGGCTGTCAAGACGGCGTCCACGGCTCGTAGTCGCCGGTGGCCTTGGCACGACGCCCGCCTTCGAGCGTATGGCCGGGCGGCCGGTAGGCCTCGGTCGTGCCGGTGAGATTGGGCCGGTGCGGCTTCTGCCAGGGCAGATGCGGCCGCCCGGCCGCGGTTGGCACCGCGTCTATGGTGTGATGCAGCCAGGCATGCCATTCCGGCGGCACCTTGGAGGCCTCCGGCTCGCCGCTATACCATACCCAGCGCTTCTGGCGCCGCCCCGCTGGCGGCCGCTTCTCGCGGTAGTAACGGTTGCCGAACGAGTCGCTGCCGACATAGTCGCCCTTGAGCTTGGTGTATAGCCAAGTGCCGAATGTCATGGCCCGGCAATATTGCATCCCTCGG
>JBHICX010000340.1:0-2854 GCA_046759805.1 Kiloniellales bacterium
GCGCCCGGTGATACGGAAACCTGTTCGTCCCGATCCGGGCCCGACCGCGGCGGCGACGCCGGCTAGCGTTTCCCGGCCGTTGGACCGGTAGCCCGAGGCAAAGGACGAAACGCGACATGTGCACCCTCGTCATCCTGCGCCGACCGGGGCATCGCTGGCCGCTCATGCTCGCCGCCAACCGCGACGAGATGGGGGACCGGCCGTGGCGTCCGCCGGGCCGGCACTGGCTGGACCGGGCCGAGGTGGTGGCGGGGATGGACGAGCTGGCGGGGGGCAGCTGGCTCGGCATCAACGACTACGGCGTGGTGGCGGGGGTGTTGAACCGCCGCGGCTCGCTGGGCCCGGCCGCGGACCGGCGCAGCCGCGGCGAGCTGGTGCTGGAGGCGCTCGACCATGGCGACGCGCGCGAGGCGGCCGAGGCACTGGCGGACCTGGAAACCCGGAGCTACCGGTCCTTCAACCTGGTGGTCGCCGACCACCGCGACGCCTACTGGCTGTGCCACCGCGACGACCGGGGATATGGCGGCATCGAGCTCAGGCCGGTGCCGCCGGGGCTTTCCATGCTCACCGACTACGACCTCAACGATCGGTCGAGCCCGCGCATCCGCGACTATCTGCCGCAGTTCCGCGCCGCCGCAGCGCCGGATCCGGACCGCGACGACTGGCGCGCCTGGCAGGGGCTGTTGGCGAGCCGCGTGCACGACGCCGGCGCCGGCCCCACGGGCGCCATGAACATCAGCACCCGCACCGGCTTCGCCACCCTGTCCAGCTCGCTGATCGCCGTGCCGGCCGCCGATCAGCCGGCGGGCCTCAAGCCCCGCTGGCGATTCGCCCCCGGCCACCCGGACGAGGTGGCGTACGCGGCGGTCGAGCTTGGCTGAAAGGCTGGCGATGTCGGTACTTAGAGCATTTTCGGTTTGACCGGAACCAGCCCACGCCCCCACCCGGCCCCCGGCCCGTCCGCCGGGGCGGGCACCCACGGCAGTGTACGCTTAGGGTGGCCGGGTGGGGGCGTGGGCTGGCGCGATTCCACTCATATTGAAAATGCCTTAGGACCCGCCGCGCCACCCGCGTTGTGTTGCCCTGGAGCAGTTGCTATATGACAATCGACCGATGGGCCGGACGCGCGCGGCCCTCCCGCCTTTCCAGCCCCGGCGCGCTGTCGATCGGACTCGGGGCTAGCCCTGGAGCACCATCATGGCTAGACGCAGGCGCATCTACGAGGGCAAGGCCAAGGTCATGTACGAGGGGCCGGAACCCGGAACCCTGGTGCAGTACTTCAAGGACGACGCCACCGCCGGCGACGCCGCCAAGCGCGGGGTGATCACCGGCAAGGGGGTGCTCAACAACCGGATCTCGGAATACCTGATGATGCGGCTCGCGGAGATGGGCATCCCCACCCACTTCGTGCGCCGCTTGAACATGCGCGAGCAGCTGGTGCGCGAGGTCGAGATCATCCCCGTCGAGGTGGTGGTCCGCAACGTCGCCGCCGGGTCGATCTGCAAGCGATTCGGCATCGCCGAGGGCAGCCCGCTGCCGCGGTCGATCGTCGAGTACTACTACAAGTCCGACGAGCTCCACGACCCGATGATCTCGGAGGAGCACATCACCGCCTTCGGCTGGGCGACGCCGCAGGACCTCGACGACATGCTGGCGCTGTCGCTCAGGATCAACGACTACCTGTCTGGCCTGTTCCTCGGCGTCGGGCTCAGGCTGATCGACTTCAAGCTGGAATTCGGCCGGCTTTATGAGAACGAGGAGATGCGAATCGTGCTGGCCGACGAGATCAGCCCGGATTCCTGCCGCCTGTGGGACATCGAGACCAACGAGAAGATGGACAAGGACCGTTTCCGCCGCGACCTCGGCGGGGTCAAGGAGGCGTATCAGGAGGTGGCGCGGCGCCTCGGCATCCTGCCCGAGGGCGGGCCCGGCGACCTCAAGGGCCCCAAGGTCATGCAGTGAGCCGGGCCCGATGAAGGCCCGCGTCCACATCATGTTGAAGAACGGGGTCCTCGACCCTCAGGGCAAGGCAATTGGCAATGCCCTGGGGGCGCTGGGTTTCGAGGGCGTGGATGAGGTGCGCCAGGGCAAGGTGATCGAGATGCGGCTCACGGAGAGCGACCCCGAGGTGGCGCGCAGCAAGGTCGAGGCGATGTGCGTCAAGCTGCTGGCCAACACGGTGATCGAGGACTACGCCATCGAGCTCGGTGACTGACTGCGCGACCCTGACCCTGCGATCGACGGCGGTGCCGCCATGAGGTCTGCCGTCATCGTCTTTCCCGGCTCGAACTGCGACCGTGACGTCGCGGTGGCGCTGAAGGCCGCCTCGGGCACGGCGGCGATCATGCACTGGCACGCCGACCCGGCGCTGCCCGAGGTCGACCTCATTGTCCTGCCGGGGGGCTTCGCCTACGGCGACTATTTGCGCTGCGGCGCCATGGCGGCGCATGCGGCGGTGATGCGCGAAGTGGTGCGCCGGGCGGGCCAGGGGGTGCCGGTGCTGGGCATCTGCAACGGCTTCCAGATCCTCACCGAGGCCGGGCTCCTGCCCGGCGTGTTGATGGCCAACGCCGGCATCAGCTTCATCTGCCGCGACGTCTATCTGCGGGTAGAGACCGGCCAGTCGCTGTTCACCTGCCGCTATGAGACCGGCGCCGTGGTGCGCTTCCCGATCGCCCATCACGACGGCCGCTACACCGCCGATGCGGACACCCTGCGGCGGCTGGAGGATCAGGGACAGATCGCCTTCCGCTACTGCGATGCGGCCGGTGCGGCGGCCGACGGGTCCAACCCGAACGGCTCCGACAACGCCATCGCCGGCGTGTTCAACCAGGAGAAGACCGTCCTCGGCCTG
>JBHICX010000341.1:0-2843 GCA_046759805.1 Kiloniellales bacterium
TTGGGGTGGCCGGGAGGGGGAGCGGGCTGGAGCGATTCCACGTCAGTGGATACGGATTTAGTCTGCGAGCAGGCGGGCGTACAGCGGCCGGTCGATGATGCCGCCGGTGAGTATGAGGCCGACCTTCTTGCCCGCCATCGCCCGGCGCTCCTTGATGAGGGCGGCGAGCGGTGCCGCCCCCGCCCCCTCGGCGAGGTTGTGGGTGTCGGTGAAGATGTGGCGGACCGCGGCCATGATCTCGGCCTCGCTCACCGTCACCACCCGCTCGGCGCCGCGGCAGATGATCTCGAGTGCCGCCAGATCAGGGACCCGGCAGGCGACGCCGTCGGCAAAGGTCTCCGCGGTGGGCGTGGACACGGGCCGGCGCGCCTCGAACGAGAGCGCATAGGCGGCGGCGTTCTCCGAGACCACCCCGATCACCTTGGTGGCGAGCCCGAGGGCGTCGCGGGCGGCGATCGTGGCGCAGATGCCGGAGCCAAGGCCGATCGGCACGTAGACCGCATCCAGCTCCGGGAGCGCGCGCAGGAGCTCGAGCCCGTACGAGGCCACGCCCTCGACCAGCCACGGATGGAACGACTCCACCATGTGCAGGCCGCGCGCGGCGGCCAGCCCCCCGGCGTGCTCGTAGGCCGCCTGGAAGTCGTGGCCGTGCTCGACGATCTCGGCGCCGAAGGCGCGCATGGCCGCGTTCTTCTCCACGCTGTTGCCGTGCGGAACCACGACCACTGCGGTGAGCCCGGCGCGCCGGGCGGCGAAGGCGACCGATTGGCCGTGGTTGCCGCGGGTGGCGGCGAGCACGCCCTCGACCCCTGGCTCGGCGGCCTTGAGCGCCGCCATGTAGCGGATCCCGCCCCGCACCTTGAAGGAGCCGATCGGCGTGTGGTTCTCGTGCTTGACCCAGACCTCGCAGCCAGCGCGTTCGCACAAGAGCGGCCAGCGGTGCTGCGGCGTCGGCGCCATGACCGCGTATACCAGCTCGGCCGCCTGGTCCAAGCGCTCGAGCTCAGTCAAGGTTCGCCGATGGGCGCGGGCGCCGGTCATACCGGGATATTGCGCCGATTTGCCGGGCCGCGACAAGCCGCATGCGGCGCTCGCCCCTGGCCGCCGCCCGGGCTTTGCCCCTTGCGGAGCCGGCCGTCGAGAAGGCATCCTAGGCGCTCGAGCGCCAACGGGGCGCATGGGTGACCCCTCCGTGACCGTCCTTGACACCGCCGTCGACACCGGCGCCGAAACCTTCCGCAAGAACGCCGCCGCCATGCGCGCGTTGCTCGCCGATTTGCGGGAGAAGGTGGCCGCGGTCAAACAAGGCGGCGGCAAGCGGGCGCGCGAGCGCCACCTGAAGCGCGGCAAGATGTTGCCGCGCGACCGGGTGCAGGCGCTCCTGGACGAGGGGGCGCCGTTCCTGGAGCTCTCTCAGCTCGCCGCCTACGGCATGTACGGCGACACCATCGCCGCCGCCGGGATCATCACCGGCATCGGCCCGGTGTCGGGCCGTGAGTGCATGATCGTCGCCAACGACGCCACGGTGAAGGGCGGCACCTACTATCCGATGACGGTGAAGAAGCACTTGCGCGCCCAGGAGATCGCGGCCCAGAACCGGTTGCCTTGCATCTATCTGGTGGATTCCGGCGGCGCCAACCTGCCGAACTGGACCGAGGTGTTCCCCGACCGCGAGCATTTCGGCCGCATCTTCTACAACCAGGCCAACATGTCGGCCGCCGGCATCCCGCAGATCGCCGCGGTCATGGGCTCGTGCACCGCCGGCGGCGCCTATGTGCCGGCGATGGCCGACGAATCGATCATCGTGCGCGGCAGCGGCACCATCTTTTTGGGCGGCCCGCCCCTGGTGAAGGCGGCCACCGGCGAGGTGGTGTCGGCGGAGGAGCTGGGCGGCGCCGAGGTGCATTGCCGCACCTCGGGTGTTGCCGACCACTACGCCGACAGCGACGCGCACGCGCTGGACATCGTGCGGCGCATCATAGGCAACTTGAACCGGGAGAAGTCGCCACAGGTGGAGCCCCGCGAGCCCCAGCCGCCGCGCTACGATCCGGCGGAGATCTACGGCCTCGTGCCGGAAAGCCTGCGCACCCCCTACGAGGTGCGCGAGGTGATCGCCCGGATCGTCGATGCAAGCGAGCTCGATGAGTTCAAGGAGCTCTACGGCCCCACGCTGGTCACCGGGTTCGCGCGCATCCACGGCTATCTGGTGGGCATCATCGCCAACAACGGCATCCTGTTCTCGGAGTCGGCGCAGAAGGGCGCGCATTTCATCGAGCTGTGCGCCCAGCGCGGCGTGCCCATCGTGTTCCTGCAGAACATCACCGGCTTCATGGTGGGGCAGAAATACGAGGCCGGCGGCATCGCCAAGGACGGGGCGAAGATGGTCACCGCCGTGTCTTGCGCCCGGGTGCCCAAGTTTACCGTGATCATCGGCGGCTCGTTCGGCGCCGGCAATTACGGCATGTGCGGCCGCGCCTATGGGCCCCGCTTCCTATGGATGTGGCCGAACGCGCGGGTCTCGGTGATGGGCGGCGACCAGGCGGCGAACGTCCTGGCGCAGGTGAAACGCGACGCCCTGGAGGCCCGCAGCGAGCGCTGGAGCAAGGCCGAGGAGAAGGCGTTCAAGCAGCCGATCCTGGAGCAGTACGAACGCGAGGGGCACCCGTATTACGCCAGCGCCCGGCTGTGGGACGACGGCATCATCGACCCGGCCGAAACCCGGACGATCCTCGGGCTTGCCATCTCCGCCGCCCTCAACGCCCCGATAGAGACCACCCGGTTCGGCGTATTCCGAATGTAAGCGGATATGATCGTTCAGGCGGCGGGCTTGCGGGCGTAGAACA
>JBHICX010000342.1:0-2842 GCA_046759805.1 Kiloniellales bacterium
ATCGATGGCGCAACTCCGCGCGGAGGGAATTTCCTGAGCTATTGTCAGTGCAACCGCGTAGACTCGAGGATCGGGCTTCTTGGGGAGGGCAAAAATGGAATTCGCTTACTCGGACAAGGTGCGAGAGATGCAAGAGCGCCTATCGGCGTTCATGGAGGAAGCGGTCTATCCGAACGAAGAACGCTACTACCAGGAGCTCGACGCCGCCTCGGACCGCTGGGCCGACCCGCCGGTGATGGCGGAGATGAAGGCCCGCGCCAGGGCGGCCGGGTTGTGGAACCTGTTCCTGCCGGAGGCCGAATTCGGCGCCGGGCTCTCCAACCTCGAATACGCGCCCTTGTGCGAGATCATGGGCCGCTCGCCGATCGCCCCGGAGGCGTTCAACTGCTCGGCACCGGACACCGGCAACATGGAGGTGCTGGCCCGCTACGGCACCCCCGAGCAGCAGGAGCAATGGCTCAAGCCGCTGCTCGACGGCGAGATCCGGTCGGCCTTCGCCATGACCGAGCCAGCGGTCGCCTCGTCCGACGCCACCAACATCGAGGCCTCCATCGTCGCCGACGGCAACCACTATGTGCTCAACGGCCGCAAGTGGTGGGTGAGCAACGCCGGCAACCGACGCTGCCAAATCTTCATCTTCATGGGCAAAACAGATCCGGAGGCGCCGAAGCACCAGCAGCAGTCGATGATCCTGGTGCCGCGCGACACCGAGGGAGTCTCTATCAAGCGCCCGTTGACGGTGTTCGGCTACGACCACGCGCCGAAGGGCCATTGGGAAGTCGAGTTCACCGATGTGCGGGTGCCGCGCACCAACTTGCTCTTGGGCGAGGGCCGCGGCTTCGAGATCGCGCAAGGACGCCTCGGACCCGGGCGCATCCATCACTGCATGCGCTTGATCGGCCTGGCGGAGCGGGCGCTGGAGGCGATGTGCGCGCGGGTCAAGACGCGCACAGCCTTCAGCAAGAAGCTGGCCGAGCAGGGCGTGATCCAAGAGGCCATCGCCGAGTCGCGCATCGACATCGAGCAGGCGCGGCTGCTGACCCTGATGGCCGCCCACCGCATGGACACCGTCGGCAACAAGGAGGCCCGGGCCGAGATCGCGATGATCAAGGTAGTGGCGCCGAACATGGCGCTCCGGGTCATCGATCGGGCGATCCAGGCGCATGGCGGCGCCGGCGTCTCGGACGACTTCGGCCTGGCGCATGGCTGGGCGCTGGCCCGCACGCTCAGGCTGGCCGACGGCCCGGACGAGGTGCACCGGGCGGCGATCGCCAAGCTGGAGCTGAGGAAATAGCCCGTCGATGACCATCCCCGGCCCGTCCGCCGGGGCGGGCACCGCCGCCGCGGCGCTGGTCGAGACCCTCGCCCGGCACCAGGTGGACCGGGTCTTCTGCGTCCCCGGCGAGAGTTACCTCGCGGTGTTGGACGCCCTCTACGACCGGCGCGAGATCGACCTCGTCAGCTGCCGCCACGAGGCCGGCGCCGGCTTCATGGCGGTGGCCGACGCCAAGATGACCGGGCGTCCCGGCATCGCCTTCGTCAGCCGCGGGCCGGGCGCCGGCAACGCCGCCATTGCGGTCCACACCGCCGGACAGGATGCCGTTCCGCTCATACTGTTCGTGGGCCAAGTCGAGCGCAAGGACCGCGGGCGCGGCGCCTTCCAGGAGGTGGACTACACCAAAACCTTTGCCGACATGGCGAAGTGGGTGGTCGAGGTCGACGATCCGAACCGGCTGCCGGAGACCGTCGCCCGCGCCTACCTGGAGGCGCGCACCGGCACCCCGGGCGCGGTCGTGGTGTCGTTGCCCGAGGACATGCTACGCCAGCCCACCGGCGCCCTGGTCGCGGACGAGGCGCCGGCGCCGGCAGTACGGCCGAGCGCGGACCAGGTGACGGCGGTCGCCCGGCACCTGGCCCGGGCCGAACGGCCGCTGTTGATCGCCGGCGGCGGCGCCAGGAGCCCGGCCGCCCGCCAGGCCCTGGCCGAGGCGAGCCGAGTCTGGCGGCTGCCGGTGGCGACCAGCTTCAAGAACCAGGACCTGTTCACCAATGAGGACCCGCACTTCGCCGGCCACCTGGGATACGGCGCGCCGGCGCCATTGATCGAGGCGCTGTCCGGGGCCGACCTGGTGCTGGCGGTGGGCACCCGCCTCGGCGACATCACCACCCAGAACTACACGCTGATTCGGGCGCCGCAGACACTGATCCACGTCTACCCGGACCCAGCCCAACTGGGCCGCGTGTTCGAGCCCGCCGTGGCGGTGGTGGCCGACGCCGAACCGTTCCTCACGGCGCTGGCGGCGCGCAACCCGCCGCCCCATCCGCTCGCCTCGGCGACCTTCCTTCGCCCGCCGAAGCGGGCTTCGCGAAGGCGGGAGCCTCTCGCCTCGGCGAAGCCAGGGCCGGCGAAGCCAGGGCCGGGCCGCGACGCCTGGTGCCGGCGCCTGCACGGCGTGCACGCCGACCTCGCCCGCTTCCGGCCTAAGGCCGCCGACGACGGCGTCGATTTCGGCCATGTAGTGCAGGCGTTGGCGGAGACCCTGGAGGCCGATGCGGTCTTGACCGGCGATGCCGGCAATTTCAACAGCTGGGCCCACCGCCACTTCCCGTTCCGCTCGACGCAGCTGCTCCTCGGCGCCGCCTCCGGGGCCATGGGCATGGGCGTGCCGGCCGCGGTCGCCGCGGCGCTGCGTTTCCCGGAGCGCCAGGTGGTCGGCCTCATTGGCGACGGCGGCTTCCTGATGACCGGCAACGAGCTGGCGACCGCGGTCCATCATGGCGCCGCGGTGCGGCTCATCGTCTCCAACAACAACAGCTTCGGGACCATCCGCCTGCACCAGGA
>JBHICX010000343.1:0-2835 GCA_046759805.1 Kiloniellales bacterium
CGGATCATGCTCTCCTGGGACGGCAGCCACAGCCCCAGGAAGGCGTCGAGATCCCCGGTCTTGAGGCTCTCGAAGGTCACCGGCACGGACAGCACCGTGGCCTTGGGCTCGTAACCGAGTGCTTCAAAGATCTGCGAGGCGAGCGCGGTGGTGGCCGTGATACAGCTCCATCCCACGTCCGAAAGATGTATTTTCTTGCAGGCCGCGGGGTCGGCCGCATGCGCGCTCGCGGCGAGCACCAGCGCCGCCGCACCGGCCAGGACAGCCCGGCGCGAAATGGTCCTGGTCATCTGTTTCCTCCCTATAAACCCGTCTAAACGAACGCCGAGCGGAAGCAAGCGAAACCGCCTCGACCAGACCGCCGCCCGACCGTCGGTGACACAATACTCCCTTATCGATTGGGCGACACCACTGTCTTTCATTAATCGACTCCGCCGTTAACGACCACCACGGTCTGCCGCCCACGGACCGGGCCGGGTGCAAGGGCTTTGTGTCGGTCCAGGTTTATGTGGTGAAATCCGGCTGCGGTTGGTGATGGCCGGCAAGCGGCGGCGCCTAGTCGCCGGTGTGCGCACGGGTCGGGACGGGGGCAAAACGATGGACGACAGGTTTCTCGACGGCCGCGTGGCCATGGTGACCGGCGGTGCCTCCGGCATGGGCAAGGCGATGGCGCTGACTTTCGCCGGCGCCGGCGCCGAGGTGGCGATCGGTTCGCTGTTGGCCGGCGAGGCCAAGGTGGAGGGCGAGCTTGCCTACCTGCCCGGGGCCGAGGAGCTCGACCAGGCCCGGGCCGAGATCGAGGCTCAGGGCGTGCGCTGCCTGGCGATGGGGCTCGACGTCGCCGAGGACGCTTCGGTAGAGGCCTTCCACGACGCCGCCATGGCGACGTTGGGCCCGGTCGACATCCTGGCCAACGCCGCCGGCATCACCGCCGAGCAGACCATCGCCGGCCATCCCGACCGGCTGTGGGAGAAGGTGATCGAGGTCAACCTCACCGGCACCTACCGCACCATCAGGCGGGTGCTGCCCGGTATGATCGAGCGCAAGTGGGGCCGCATCATCAACATCGCCTCCACCGCCGCCCGCGTCGGCGCCGCCACCTCGGGCGCCTATTGCGCGTCCAAGGCGGGGGTTGTGGGCTTGACCCGATGCGTGGCGCTCGAGGGGGCGCCGCATGGGGTGACCTGCAACGCGATTAGCCCGACCTGGGTTGACACCGCGTTCGGCCGCGGCTGGATGACCGGCATCGCCGAGCAGCAGCAGGACCGGCCCGGTGAGGCCTACATCGCCGAGGTAGAGGCGGCCAACCCGCAGGGCCGGCTCATCGACCCAAAGGAGGTGGCGGCGCTGGCGCTGTATCTATGCCGGGACGAGGCGCTGGCCATGACCATGCAGGACCTGACGCTGTCGGCCGGGTCGCTGTGGTGAAGGCCGCGGCCGGGGAAGCGACCGCGATGGCTGAGCGCATTCCGGACCAGGCCCGGGCGGTCATCATCGGCGGCGGCATCATGGGCTGCAGTGTCGCCTACCACTTGACGGAGCTGGGCTGGACCGACGTGGTGGTGGTGGAGCAGAACCAGCTCACCTCCGGCACCACCTGGCACGCCGCCGGCCTGGTGGGCCAGATGCGCGCCTCCTACAACCTGACCAAGCTGTCTTGCTACGCCATCGAGCTCTATCCCAGGCTCGAGGCCGAGACCGGCCAGGCCACCGGGTTCAAGCAGAACGGCGCCATCACCGTGGCCCAGACCCAGGACCGGCTCACCGAGCTGAAGCGCCACGCCTCCATGGCCAAGGGATTCGGCGTCGAGGCCGAGGTCATCCCCCCGGCCGAGATCGCCCGCCATTACCCGCTGGCCCGCACCGACGACCTGGTGGGGGCGATCTGGCTGTCCAAGGACGGCCAGACCAATCCGACCGACACCGCCCAGGCGCTGGCCAAGGGGGCGCGGATGCGCGGGGCGCGGGTGCTCGAAGGGGTGCGGGTCAGCGCCATCGAGACCGCGGGCGGCGCCGCTGTCGGGGTCGTGACCGAGCGCGGCCGCATCGGCTCAGAGGTGGTGGTGCTGTGCGCCGGCATGTGGTCGCGGGCGCTGGCCGCTGGCGCCGGCGTCAATGTGCCGCTGCACGCCGCCGAGCACATGTACATCGTCACCGAGCCGATGGAAGGCGTGGCCGCCGACCTGCCGGTCTTACGCGACTACGACGGCTGCATCTACGTCAAGGAGGACGCAGGCAAGCTGTTGGTCGGCGGCTTCGAGCCGGTGGCCAAGCCGTGGGGCATGGATGGCATCCCCCACGACGCCCCGTTCCTCGAGCTGGACGAGGACTGGGACCACTTCGAGGTGCTGATGGGAGCCGCGCTCAACCGCATCCCGGCCTTGCACGAGGCCGGCATCCGGCAGTTCTTCAACGGCCCGGAGAGCTTCACCCCGGACAGCGGCTACATGCTCGGCGAGGCGCCGGGAGTGAGGAACCTGTTCGTCGGCACCGGCTTCAACTCGATCGGCATTGCCTCGGCCGCCGGCGCCGGCAAGGCGCTGGCCGAGTGGATCGTCGGCGGCATGGCACCCATGGACCTGTGGGACATCGACGTGCGCCGCTTCCAGCCGTTCCAGGCCAACCCCCGGTACTTGCGCGAGCGCACGGTGGAGGCGCTGGGCCTCGGCTACGCCATGCACTGGCCGTACCGGCAGCACCAGACCGCGCGCGGGGTGCGGCTGACTCCGTTCCACGACCGGCTCGCCGCCCGGGGTGCCGCATTCGGGGCCGTCGCCGGCTGGGAGCGGCCATTGTGGTACGCGGGCCCGGGGGTCGAGCCGCGCCACGACTACA
>JBHICX010000344.1:0-2819 GCA_046759805.1 Kiloniellales bacterium
CCGTTGCCGGACGGCAGATAGTCATACAGGCGTAACATCGGCACCCTCCCCGCCCGGTTCCCGCTCAACCTGAACCTCGGCCCGTCCCGGCAACAGCACCACGAGGTTGCCGAAGGTTCGCCATGGCGCCGATCTTAGCGCCACCGGCGGCCGGCGGCGACCCGGCGTTTGCCTCAGCGCCAGAAGGGGGTGCGGTACTCGCGTTCGGCCTCGGCCCGGGTGATGCCCATGTCGTGGAGCAGTCGGTCGTCGAGCTGCATCAGGTGCCGGCGCTCGCTGGCGCGCCGCTGCCAGGTCAGCAGCCGCTCGACCAGGCGGCGCACGAGGCCGGGCCCGGTGATGCGGGTGAGGGGAAGGTGGGCGGTTTGAAACGTGATCATGTCCATCTTTATTCTCCTAATCCGATCCGAGCTCGACGGTCTCGGTGAAACTCATTGCTGCGCCTGGATTTAGTGGCTTGCTTGATCTGTCACAAACGATTTATCCTCATGTGCCAGATTAGAAATTATAATCTGAACGGAGACCGCCGTGGCACGCCGGTTGCCGCCCCTCAACGCGCTTCGCGCCTTCGAGGCGGCGGCCCGGCATCTGAGCTTCACCCGCGCCGCGCAGGAGCTCAACGTGACCCAGGCGGCGGTGAGCCACCAGGTGAAGGCGCTGGAGGCGCGCCTCGGCATCGCCCTGTTCCGCCGATTGAACCGGGCGCTCATGTTGACCGAGGCCGGCCAGGCCTATCTGCCGGCGGTGCGTGACGCCTTCGACGCGATCGCCGAGGCGACGCGGCACCTCGAGGCGCACCGCACGGGCGGGGTGTTGACCGTCACCACCCTGATTTCGTTTGCCGCCAAGTGGCTGGTGCCGCGGCTCGGCCGGTTCCGCGCCGGCCATCCCGACCTCGACGTGCGCCTCACCACCTCCGATCAACTGGTCGATTTCTCCCGCGACGACGTCGATTTGGGTATCCGTTATGGCCGCGGGCAATATCCGGGGCTGCACGCGGTGCGCTTTCTGACCGAGGACATCTTCCCGGTGTGCAGCCCCGCCTTGCTCGCCGGTGACAGCCCGCTCGCCAGCCCCGCCGATTTGCGCCACCACACCTTGCTGCACGATGATATGCGCGAGGACTGGCGGATGTGGCTGTTGGCGGCCGGCGTCGACGGCCTGGACCCGACCCGCGGCCCCGCCTTCAGCCACTCCAACCTGGTGATCCAGGCCGCGGTCGAGGGCCAGGGCGTGACGCTGGGCCGCGGCGCGCTGGTCGCCGAGGACCTGGCCGCGGGCAGGCTGGTCAAGCCGTTCGCCATCAGCCTGCCGGCCGAATTCGCCTATTACATCGTCGCCCCCGAGGCGACGGCCGGACAGCCGAAGATCGTCGCGTTCCGCGACTGGCTGCTCGAAGAGGCGCGCCGTGACGCCGCACCCGGCTGAGCACTGCCTTTAGATCAGGACAAGAGCGGGCGTAGGCGGGCCATGGCCTCTTCGAGCCGGCCGGTGGCGCTGGCGAAGCACAGGCGCAGATGGCCCTCGCCGCCGGGGCCGAAGGCGACACCGGGGGCCAGGCCGACGCCGGTGGCGTGCAGCAGCTCCTTGGCGGTGGCCAGGCTGTCGGTCATGCCGTCGACGGCGAAGAAGGCGTAAAAGCCGGCCTCCGGCTCGGCAAGGCGCACCCTCGGCATTTGCTTGAGCGCCCGCGCCACCACGTCGCGGCCCCGCCGGCAGCGGCTCACCATGGTCCTGACGAAGGCCTCGCCGTCGCGCAACGCGGCCAGCGCCCCGTATTGCAGGAACGCCTGGGCGCCGCTGGTGTTGTACTCGATCACCTTGTCAAACACCGCGGCCATGGTGCCGGGGTGGGTGACCCAGCCGAGGCGCCAGCCGGTCATCGCCCAGGCCTTGGAGAAGCTGTTGACCACCAGCACCCGGTCCTCGGGCTCGATGATCTCCAGGAACGACGGGGCGGCGGGCCGGTCCTCGACCGGCCGGTCATAGACGAAGCGGGCATAGACCTCGTCGGCGACGATCCAGATGCCCCGGGCCCGGCAGAAGTCCAACACGGCGCGTTGCTGCTCGGCCGGCATCGCCCAGCCGGTCGGGTTGCCCGGCGAGGCGATGAACACCGCCCGGGTGCGCCGGTCGACCGCCGCGAAGAGGCGCTCCAGATCCAGACTGAAGCCGCCGTCGGGCCCGCTGTCCAGGATGAGGTGCCGGACCTCGGCGTCCATGATCCGGATTGCCCCGTAGACGTTGGGCCAGACCGGGCTCACGCAGGCCACGTTGTCGCCGGCGTCGACCAGCATCTGCATCGCGATCATGATCCCGTTCATCCCCGACTGGGTGACGGAGACGCGCTCGAGCTCGACCGGCGGGCGGCGGTACAGGCCGGTCTGGTAATCGACGATCGCCTGCCTGAGCTCCGGCAGGCCGCGCTTGTGGGTGTAGAAAGTATGGCCGTCGCCGAGCGCCACGGCCGCGGCCTGGCAGATGAAGCCGGGGGTGGCCAGGTCCCCCTCGCCGACCCACAGCCCGATCAGGTCGTCGCGGCCGAAACCGAGCTCCCAGAGCTCGACGATCTTGGAGCTCTCCAACTCGGCGATGGCCCGCCTGAGCGCGGGCTGCATGTCCGGGACATTCATTCGCTGGTATCCACTCGGCGATGAACTGGATTGGCGCCAAACTGCGCCATCGATCCCGTGATGCGCAAAGAACCCGGGCCGGTACCCTTGTCAAGGCCAGCCCTAGCGCATTATCCGTTCAGGCTGAACCAGCCCACGCCCCCACCCGGCCACCCATAGCATACGATCCCGTGGGTGGCCGGGTGG
>JBHICX010000345.1:0-2804 GCA_046759805.1 Kiloniellales bacterium
GACCTCGATCAGGCCAAAGATTATGCCGATGAAGACCGGCAGGATCAGCGCGAACTCTATGAGGGCGGCGCCGGAGGCATCGGCGATCCCGTGGCCGTACCGCCGGGTCCGGTCCCACAGCCGCCAGGCAATGATCCGTTGCTTGCGTGTGTGGTTTGGCATGTTCATGGCCGATAACCTGTCTGCCAAATGTCGCGCCCTCCGAGACGGTATCGCCCCGGCATCAATAGACGCGCCAGATCGTCTGCCTGCTCAACGTCTTCGGATTGGAAACGAAAGGGTAGGGGAACAGGGGGCTGAACGATTCCGTCACCTGGACCTGGATGAACGTCTGCGGGCCGCCGGCGGCACCACAGCTGCCACCACACGTGACCGACGCCCCGGACGGGCACTGGCACAGTTGGGTGGAGGCGACCGTCAAGGCGCCGGTCGAGTCCTCCGCGTCATCCCTCGCCGCCTGCACGATCCCGTTGGTGTCTTGGGCGTAAGACGGACCTTGGGAGCCATAATGGGCGCCGGCACGGGCGGCGCTGGCCAGCCGGGCGGTCTCGTAAAGGGCGCGGCCGAAGTCCCACACGCCCATGAAAAGCAGGATCAGCATGGGCGCAACCATAGCGAGCTCGACGGCGATGGCGCCCGCGCACCGCCGGTCACTGCGCCCGTCGACGCGGTGCCGTTGCCGTTGCTGGTGACGCATTCGCATTTGCATCTCCTTCGTCCGATCGCGTCGCGCCTATTCGGTCAGGCGGACCACGTCAGGCCCGGGCGGCAGCGCGACCGGCACGTCGCTGGCCGCATAATCGGCGTTCAATACCAAGCGGGCGTCTTCATCTCCGGTCAACCCGTACCGGCGGCGGCCCAACCATCCGACGGCCGAGACCACATGCCAATCGCGTGCTTGCTGCGACCGCGGCCGAGGACATGGCCGGCCGGCGCCCGGTCCTTCGGGTTTCGTCCCAGTCTCCGCCAAACATGGCACCGAAACATAACGTTGAGATGTATACTTTGTCCATTTGTATTGTATAAAATACCGCTTAATGTTAACAATTCGTGAACGAAATATTTGTGTTAATTTATTGTTTACTTTTTTCTGCCGGTCGGCCTCGGGATTTGCAACGAATGGCAAATCGATCGCCGGGGTCGAGCGCCGGCGCCGGGGCCTTTGTCGTCTCGGGCAAATGCGCTAGCCTGCGCCGGGACGGGCCGGCACCGACCGGGCGCGCGGACGCGCCTGAGGGCCCGCATCGCCGGTTCCACAAAGGGAATGGTCCGATGGCCGGGAAGAGCCAGGCACGCAAGGCCGAGCTGGTGCAAAAGTTGCTCGATGGCGTGGACCGGCGGCTGGAGGGCGATAAGCGGGCGCTGGCACGCCGCTTCGTCGAGCGGTACTACGAGGGCGTCGCCCACGAGGACATGCTGGAGATGACTCCGGCCGACCTCGAAGGTTCAGCGCTCGGCGTGTTCGCCTTTGCCGACCGGCGTCGGCCGGGCCAGCCGAAGGTCCGAGTCTACAACCCGGCCTTCGAGGAGCACGGCTGGCACTCCACGCACACCATCGTCGAGCTGATCAACCGGGATCGACCGTTCCTCGTCGACTCCGTCATCGCGGCGTTGAATCGCCAGGACCTCACTGTCCACCTGCTTATCCACCCGGTCATCCGTGTCCGGCGCGACCGCAGCGGTCACCTGATCGCCGTGGGAGAGGCGGAGGGCAAGCGAGAATCGGTGGTTCACGTGCAAGTAAGCCAGCAGCTGTCCCGAGAGCGCCTCGAGGAGATCGAAGCCGAGCTCCGGACCGTGCTGGAGGACGTGCGGGTCGCCGTCGACGACTGGAAGCCGATGCTGGACCAGATCGAGGCGGTGATCACCGAGTTGAAGACCACGCCGCCGCCGCTGCCGGCCGACGAGGTCGAGGAGGGTCGAGCCTTCCTGGAGTGGATCCGTGACGACAACTTCACCTTCCTCGGCTACCGCGACTACCAGCTGGTCTCGAAGGGCGGCAAGGATTACCTGGAGATCGTCGAGGGCTCGGGGCTGGGCGTGCTGCGCCAGGTGAGCGAGGAATCGGCGCGCCGCCACGACGCCCCGATCAGCCGAGCCCTGGCCCGCTTCGCGCGGCGCAAGGCGCTGTTGATCATCACCAAGGCGAACGCGAAGTCGACCGTGCACCGGCCGGTGTACTTGGACTATATCGGCATCCGGCGCTTCGACCGGCAGGGCGAGGTCATCGGCGAGCGCCGGTTTCTGGGGTTGTTCACCTCCGCCGCGTATAACCGCAATCCGAGCGAGATCCCGCTGTTGCGCCGCAAGGTGCGTCGGGTCATGAAGCGCGCCGGTTTTCGCCCCGGCGGCCACAATGCCAAGGCGTTGGAGAACATCCTCGATACCTATCCGCGCGACGAGCTGTTCCAGATCCGCGTCGACGAGTTGTTCGAGACCGCGCAGGGCATCCGCCATTTGGAGGAGCGCCAGCGCATACGCCTGTTCGTGCGCCGCGACTCCTACGCCCGCTTCCTGTCCTGCCTGGTCTATGTCCCGCGCGAGCGCTACAACACCGAGTTGCGCCAGCGCTTCGAGACCATCCTCATCGAGGCCCTCAAAGCTAACGCGATCGAGTTCACCACCCGGATCGCGGATGCGCCGATGGCACGGGTGCACTTCATCGTGCGCACCAGCGCCGAGCCGCCACCGTACGACGTGGCGGAGATCGAGGCCCAGTTGGTGGCGGCGAGCCGGGCGTGGACCGACGAGTTGCGCGACGCGCTCATCGAACGCTGGGGCGAGGGCCGCGGCAACGTCCTCTA
>JBHICX010000346.1:0-2802 GCA_046759805.1 Kiloniellales bacterium
ATGACCCACGACTCGATCGGCCTCGGCGAGGACGGTCCGACCCATCAGCCGGTGGAGCACCTGGCGGGCTTGCGGGCGCTGCCGAACCTGAACGTATTCCGGCCGGCGGACGCGGTGGAGACCGCGGAGTGCTGGCTGCTGGCGCTCGGCCGGACCCAGGGTCCGTCTGTGATCGCGCTCACCCGCCAGGGCCTGCCGGCGGTGCGCACCGAGCACGTCTCGGAGAACCTGTGTGCCCGCGGCGCCTATGAGCTGGCGGCGGCCGACGGGGCGGCACGCGTGACCCTTCTGGCCACCGGCTCCGAGGTGAGCATCGCGCTGGCCGCGCGCGATCTCTTGCAGGCCGAGGGCGTTCCAACCCGGGTGCTCTCCATGCCGTGCTGGGAGCTGTTCGAGGCACAGCCGGCGGATGTGCGCGCCGCGGTCCTGGGGCAGGGCACGGTCCGCGTCGCCGTCGAGGCCGCCGCGCCGCTGGGCTGGGAGCGCTATGTCGGCGAGGGGGGCGCCGTGGTCGGCATGACCGGCTTCGGGGCCTCGGCCCCTTATAAGGACCTCTACCCCCACTTTGGCATCACCGCGGAAGCCGTGGTCGAGGCGGTCCGGAAAAGGTTGTGAGCGCCCGGCGGCCTTGTCTAACCGATTGAGCCGCGGGAGGGAGGATTTGATGGCGATTCGCGTGGCGATCAACGGTTTCGGTCGGATCGGCCGGTTGGTTCTGCGGGCCGCCCACGAGGCCGGCCGCCAGGACCTGGAATTCGTCGCCGTCAACGACCTGGGCGACGTCGAGATGAACGCGCATCTGCTGCGCTACGATTCCACCCACGGGCCGTTCCCCGGCGAGATCGCGACCGGCGACGACTGGTTGGACATCGGCCGCGGGCCGATCAAGGTCACCGCCGAGCGTGACCCGGCCAAGCTGCCATGGCATGAGCTCGGGGTCGACGTGGCGATGGAATGCACCGGCCTATTCACCAAGCGCGAGGCGGCGGCGAAGCACCTGGAGGCGGGCGCCAAGCGAGTCCTGGTGTCGGCACCGGCGACCGGTGCCGACCTGACCGTGGTGTACGGGGTCAACCACGAGCGGCTAAGCCACAACCACAGCGTCGTTTCAAACGCCAGCTGCACCACCAACTGCCTGGTCCCGGTGGCCCACGTGCTGCACCAGGCGATCGGCATCGAGCGCGGCTTCATGACCACGATCCATGCCTTCACCGGCGATCAGCGGCCGCTGGATACGCTGCATTCGGACCCGCGCCGGGCCCGCACCGCCACCGCCTCGCTCATACCCGCTTCCACCGGCGCGGCGCGGGCGGTCGGGCTGGTGCTGCCAGAGCTCGATGGCAAGCTCGACGGCACCGCAATCCGGGTGCCGACCCAGAACGTCTCGCTTATCGACCTCACCTTCGACGCCGCCCGGGCGACCACCGCGGCGGAGGTCAACGACGCTGTCGTCGCCGCCGCCAACGGCGGGCTTGCCGGCGTGCTGGCGGTGAACGACCAGCCGCTGGTGTCCATCGACTTCAACCACCGGGCCGCGAGCTCGATCTTCGACTTAACCCAGACCCAGGTGATCGACGACCGCTTCGTGCGGGTGCTGTCCTGGTACGACAACGAATGGGGCTTTGCCCACCGGATGAGCGACGTCGCCGCCGTCCTGGGGGCGCTCGGCTGAGCCCACGGCGCCGGGCCCGGTCATGGCGGAACGGCGCGTCGTCGTCCACTCCCTCGACCATGCGCGTGCCGCGCTCAGGGCGGCAGAGGCACACGGCGTGGCGGTGACTCTGTTGAGCGGGCCGGGCGCGGCCGGCTATGCCGGACCGGCCTGGTTCCGCGAGCTGATCGCAGCGGCCACGGCCGAACACCCGCAGGCCAGGGTGAAGGCCGTGCTCGACTGCGGCGATGCTGCCGGCCATGCCATGGCGGCGCTCAGGGCCGGGCTGAAGGCGATCCGGTTCCAGGGTGACCCGGCGGTCGCCGACCGGATCGCCGAGCTGGCCCAGGGCTACGGCGCCGTGGTCGAGCCGTCGCGCGGCGCGGCGCTCGACCTGGCGGAAACGGTCGATCCCGAGGCCGCCTGCCATGCTTGGCTCGGCGGCCCCATGGGGCGGTCGTGAGACAGCCGGAGCGCTGCCGGCTCTACCTGATCACGCCGGAGCGCCTCGATCCGGAGGCCTTCGCGCCGCGCCTCACCGCGGCGCTCGACGCAGGCGACGTCGCCTGCGTGCAGCTGCGGCTCAAGGACCTGGACGACGACGCGTTCCGCCGTGCCATCGATCGCCTGCGGCCGTTGGCCCAGGAGCGCGACGTGGCCTTCGTCGTGAACGACCGACCGGACCTGGCGGCCGAGACCGGCTGCGATGGCACTCATATCGGCCAGCAGGACATGGCCTACGCCGAGGCCCGCCGGCTGGTCGGGGCCGACGCCATCGTCGGCGTGACCTGCCACGATTCGCGCCACCTGGCGATCGAGGCGGCCGAGCAGGGCGCCGACTACGTGGCCTTCGGCGCCTTCTTCCCCACCACCACCAAACTGCCCAAGGGCCATCCGAAGCCCGAGATTCTGCGCTGGTGGAGCGGCCTTACCACCGTGCCCTGCGTCGCCATCGGCGGCATCAAGCCCGACAACTGCGGGGTGCTGCTCGAGGCCGGCGCTGATTTCATCGCCGTGGTCACCGGGGTCTGGGACCACCCGGACGGCCCGGCGGCGGCTGTCAAGGCCTACAACCAGGCGATCGACGCGGCCGGCTAGGGCATTGTCCGTTCAGGCTGAACCAGCCCAGGCCTAGAGTGGGCTGGAGCCGC
>JBHICX010000347.1:0-2792 GCA_046759805.1 Kiloniellales bacterium
TCACACCGCCGCGCCGCCAGCTTGTCGAGCCGCGTCTCCACATTGCCGCGCAACGGCACCACCTTGAGCTTCGGCCACAGGTACAGGACCTGGGCCTGACGGCGCAACGAGGCGGTGCCCACCACGGCGCCGGGCGGCAGGGCGTCGGGTCCCGCCGCGTCAACCCCGATGAAGACGTCACGCGGGTCCTGGCGCGGCAGCAGACAGACGATGTTCAGGCCGTCCGGCAGCCGGGTCGGCAGGTCCTTCATGGAATGCACCGCGAGGTCGATGCGGCGGTCCAAGAGCGCCTCCTCGATCTCCTTGGTGAACAGGCCCTTGCCGCCGATTTCGGCAAGCGCCCGCTCGCGCACCCGGTCACCGGTGGTCTTGATCACCATGGTCTCGATGGCGCCGCGCTCGCCCAGCGCCGGGTGCGCGGCGATCAGCCGCTCGCGCACCTCATGGGCCTGCGCCAGCGCCAGCTTCGAGCCGCGGCTGCCGATGCGCAGCAAGGCGGTGCCGGTCATGCCGCCACCTTAAGGGGGTTGAGGGGACGAGAAAAGGGTCTCGCGGTGGCAACGCGGCCTCATCGCCTCTATATCAGGGCCGGGCCAAGGCGCGGCCAAACGTTGTTGCAAGGGAGCCAATGCAGGTGATCGTCCTTGGGATCGAGACCAGTTGTGACGAGACGGCGGCGGCGCTGGTGCGCGACGACCGCACGGTGCTCGCCGACCTGGTGCTGAGCCAGCTCGACGAGCACCGCCCTTACGGTGGCGTGGTGCCGGAGATCGCGGCGCGCAGCCATCTCGAGCATCTCGACCGTCTGGTCGCCCAGGCCATGGCCGAGGCGGGCATCGGCTGGGCCCAGCTCGACGGCGTCGCCGCCACCGGCGGGCCGGGGCTCATTGGCGGGGTGTTGGTGGGGGTGATGACCGGCAAGGCGATCGCCGCCGTGCACGGCCTGCCCTTCGTCGCTGTCAACCACCTGGAGGGCCACGCGTTGACGGTTCGCCTCACCGACGGCTTGGACTTCCCCTATCTCCTGCTGTTGGTCTCCGGCGGGCATTGCCAGTTGCTCGTGGTCTCCGGCGTCGGGCGCTATCGCAGGCTCGGCGGCACCGTGGACGACGCGGTCGGCGAGGCCTTCGACAAAACCGCGAAGATGCTGGGCCTCGGCTATCCGGGCGGGCCGGCGGTGGAGGCCGCGGCCGCGGCCGGCGACGCCACCCGCTTCGCACTGCCGCGGCCGATGCTGGGGCGCGACGGGTGCGACTTCTCGTTCAGCGGTCTCAAGACCGCCGTGCACCACGCGGTGCAAGGGCTGCCCGATTCCCCGGTCTCGGACCAGGACGCCGCCGACCTGGCGGCCTCATTCCAGGCCGCGGTGGCGGACGTGCTGGCCGACCGCTGTGCCAGGGCGATGGCCGCCTTCCGCGACGCCCACCCGGACGGCATGAGCCTGGTGGTGGCCGGCGGCGTGGCAGCCAATCGGGCGCTGCGCGCGCGACTCAGGGCGCTGGCCGAGGCCGAGGGTTTCGCCTTCCTGGCGCCGCCGCCGGATCTTTGCACCGACAACGCGGCCATGATCGCCTGGGCCGGGCTCGAGCGCCTGCGGCTCGGCCTCTCCGACGGCCTCGACTTCGCGCCGCGGCCGCGCTGGCCGCTGGACGCCGTCGCCGGCTAGGGGCGTGGGCTGGTGCCGGTCAAACCGAAAATGCCTTAGGGCTGCCATCCGAACAACCACGCAGAGGGGAGGATGTCCCATGTACTTCGTCATACTGGCAACCGACAAGCCGAACGCGGCGCAGATTCGGGCCCAGGCCCGGCCGGCGCATCTGGAGTACCTGAAAGGCTTCGGCGATCAGATCGTCGCCGGCGGCGCCACCTTGAGCGATGACGGCGAAGGCGTCACCGGCAGCTTCCTCATGGTCGACATGGCCGACCGCGCGGCGGTGGCGGCGTTCGCCCACGACGACCCGTTCGCCAAGGCCGGGCTGTTCCAGTCGGTGGAGATCCGCCGCTGGCGCAAGGTGATCTTCAATCCGCCGCCCGAATGACCGGCGCCGCCCGCCCTGCGGCGCGGCAAGCGCACCGCTATGGGCGCCAGAGACCTTGGCCCGTCACCTGCCAGCGGTAGACCAGGAAAAGCGCGCCCGTGACCACCGCCGAGACGGCGTCGCCATACATGAGCCAGGGCAGTTGGTAGACCGAAACCAGGGCCAGGACAACAGCGGCCAGACTGACGAAGGTCAAGCCGAAGATCAGCAGGAAAAGCGGATTGCTCTCGGCCCGGTAGACCGCCGCCGCCATCAGGATCCCGATCCAGAAGAACACCGCCAGCATGATCTTGACGGTGTATTGCACCATCGGGTCGTCCGGGTAGGCGAATGGCCCGAACCAACCCATGAACGCGTTCAGCCAGCCCCAGGGAAGGAAAACGAACACCACCGAAAGCATGAACAGCCCGCTAATCACGTAAAGCAACGTCCTCACCGTCTTCATCGGTCATCTCCCAAATCTGGTTGCTGGCGATGTCGGGTCAGATCGTAAATGAGGCACGGCAGCCGCCGGCCCTCGGGCCGCGACGGGACATCGCCGTCGATTCGCGCCCCCATGCGCTCGTAAAAGGCCCTGGCATTCGGATCCGAGACAATGCGCAGCCGGCTGCAGCCTTGCCGCCGGGCGGTCGCCGCAACGTGCTCGAACAGCACCTTGCCGATCCCCCGGCCGATGAAGCCCGGGAGCACCCAAAGGTTTTCAAGTTCCGCCTCATCACCGTCCCGGCTCAGCGACGCGACGCCCACCACCTG
>JBHICX010000348.1:0-2769 GCA_046759805.1 Kiloniellales bacterium
GACAAGGGTGTCGGCCCGAGCTTTTTGCTCACCATGAGATCGATGGCGTAGGCGGCACCGAACCTGCCGCTGACCGGATCGCTCAAGGAGGCTCCATGACGGACGATGTCGCGCGGCTCGACAGTGTCTGGCGCTACCCGACCGAGATCCGCTTCGGGGTCGGGCGCATCGCCGAGCTGGCCAAGGCCTGCCGCACACTGGGCATGACCCGGCCGCTCCTGGTCACCGACCCGGGGCTCGCGGTCCTGCCCGCGGTCGCCGACGCGGTGGCCGCCAACCGGGACGCCGGCGTGCCGACGGCGGTGTTCTCCGGGATCAAGGGCAACCCAACCGGCGGCAACGTCGAGGCCGGGGTGCGCGCCTTCCGCGACGGCGGGCATGACGGCATTGTCGCCCTGGGCGGCGGCAGCTCGCTCGACGCCGGCAAGACCATCGCCTTCATGGCCGGACAGACCCGGCGCTGGGAGGACTACGCGCTGGACGGGCCGGCCTGGAGGCAGGCGGACCCGACGGGTGTGCCGCCGATCGTCGCCGTGCCCACCACCGCCGGCACCGGCTCCGAGGTGGGACGGGCCGCGGTGATCGTCGATGAGGCAACCGAAACCAAGAAGATCCTGCTGCACCCGAAGATGCTGCCCGGGATCGTGATCGCCGACCCGGCGCTGACCGTGGGCCTGCCGCCGCACCTCACGGCGGCCACCGGCATGGACGCGCTGGCCCACTGCCTGGAGGCGTACTCGACCACGGAGTTTCACCCGATGTCGACGGGCATCGCGCTGGAAGGCATGCGGCTCATCAAGGCATGGCTGCCGGAGGCCTACCGGGACGGCCGCAACCTGACGGCGCGCGCCCACATGATGGCTGCGGCCTCGATGGGGGCGACGGCGTTTCAGAAGGGGCTGGGTGCCATTCACGCGCTGAGCCACCCGGTGGGCGCGGTCTACGACACCCATCATGGACTGACCAACGCCGTGTTCATGCCCTACGTGCTGGCCTTCAACCGACCGGCGGTCGAGGCGCGAATGGGCCGGCTGGCGGCCTACCTGGACCTACCGGCGGCGAGCTTCGACGCGGTCATGGACTGGGTGCTGACGCTGCGCCGCCAGCTGGACGTGCCGCACACCCTGGCCGAGCTCGGCGTCCCCGACAACCGGGCGGCGGAGATCGCCCGCATGGCGGCGGCAGATCCGTGCGCCGCCGAGAACCCGGTGGAACTCGACGTCATGAGCCTGCGGCGGATTTTCGACGCCGCCATGGCCGGCCGCCTCGACTAGGCCATTATCCGATCACTTGGAATCGGTTCCAGCCCACGCCCCCACCCGGCCACCCAGGGAATCGTATGCTATGGGTGGCCGGGTGGGGGCGTGGGCTGGTTCCGCCTGAACGGACAATGCTCTAACCCGCGCAAGATCATTGCAAATAACCGGGCGGGCGAGGAGCAAAGAGTTCCTGTCAGGTGTTGTCTGATAACTTTCGTTCTTTTCGTAACAATTACTTGAATGGCTGTTGAAAAGCGGAGACAAACTCGCTACGTCTCTTTTAAGGAATCCTTAATCATAAGTTGCCATAATGGCAACGCCAGGGCGGCCCAGGAAGGGGTAATCCATGCCCGCTTTCGACTCGGTCGATTTCGACGATCACGAGCAGGTCGTCTTCTGCAACATCCCTTCGAGCGGCCTCAGGGCCATCATCGCCATCCACAACACCGCCCGCGGCCCGGCGGTCGGCGGCTGCCGCATGTGGCCGTACGAGTCCGAGGACGACGCCCTCAAGGACGTGCTGCGGCTGTCGCGGGGCATGACCTACAAGGCGGCCATCGCCGAGCTTCCGTTCGGCGGCGGTAAGTCGGTCATCATCGGCAATCCCAGTACCGACAAGATCGAGCGGCTGTTCCGCGCCCTCGGCGTCTGCGTCGAGTCGCTTGGTGGGCGATACATCGTCGCCGAGGACGTCGGCACCAGCCCCGCCGACATGGAATGGGTGCGCAAGCAGACCCGCCACGTCGCCGGCATCGCCGAGGGCGGCAGCGGCGATCCGTCCCCGGCCACCGCACATGGCGTCTATCACGGCATTCGGGCGGCGGTTCATCATAGGCTGGGGCGCGACTCCCTCGACGGCATCGCCGTCGCGGTGCAGGGCCTGGGCCAAGTCGGCTCCGGACTGTGCCGGCTGTTGGCGGCCGACGGGGTGCGGCTCGTGGTCACCGACATTGACGCCGAGGCGGTGAGCCCCGCGGTCAATGGGTTGGGCGCCAGCGCGGTCGAGCCGGAGGCGATCTACGGCGCCCAGGTGGACGTGTTCGCGCCCTGCGCCCTGGGCGCCATTATCAACGACGAGACGGTTCCCAGGCTCAAGGCCGCGATCGTGGCCGGGTCGGCCAACAATCAGCTGGCCGAAGACCGGCACGGCGAGGCGCTGAGAAGGCGCCGCATCCTCTATGCCCCCGACTACGTGATCAATGCGGGCGGTATCATAGACATCGCCCATGAGGGCCCGGGCTACAGCAAGGTCGAGATGTTCGCCCAGGTGGCCCGAATCCACGACACGCTGATGAAGATCTTCGCCCGGGCCGAGGCCGACGGCGTGCCGACCAACCAGGCCGCCGACCGCCTCGCCGAGCAGCGGTTCAAGCACCGTCCGGCACCCCACGCCAGCGCTGCGGCCTAGCTCATGTACTCATAAAAGGGCACTGCCAGTTGCGATGTCCGCTTATGGCTGGATTCCTGTCATCCAAGGTGACGGGTCCATACTTCCGGGTGTAGCCAGGAG
>JBHICX010000349.1:0-2758 GCA_046759805.1 Kiloniellales bacterium
GGGCATCCCGAGGCGCAGGCGTCAAAACCCGCCTCCGGGGTGCGCCAGGCCTGGCGCGAGGCCTGGCCCTGCCCGTGAACGGTAGGTGCGTGAAAAGGAAGGGAGATAGGGGGATGAGGGGGATATGGGGACAAGAACCATTTCGCGCCTCCCGCCTTCGCGAAGCCCGCTTCGGCGGGCGAAGGAAGGTCGGCGCGTGAATTCTTATCCCCCCATTTCCCTTATCCCCTCATCCCCCTTGATTTGGCGCTGTTGGCGCGTCAGCCGGCGGCGATGCGCTCCAGGGCGGCGCGCAGTTTGGATTCGGTGGCGGCGTACTCCTGGCGCCGCTCTTGTTGTTCCTCCACCACCTCCTCCGGGGCCCGGTCGAGGAACTGGCGGTCGGCAAGCTTGCGATCGAGCTTGGCCCGATCGGCCTCGACCCGGTCCAGGCGTTTCTGCAATCGGGTGCGCTCCTTGGCGATGTCCACGACATCGGCCAGCGGCAGCACGAACGTCGCCCCACCGACGACCAGCTGCGCCGAGCCGGAAGGCGCCTCCCCCTCGAGCGCAGCGATGCGCTCCAGCCGTGCCAGGGCCTTAATTTGCGAGGCATGGCCCTCACTCTTGGTTCCGTCACCCAAGAGCCATCTCCGACGCTTCGCGTCGAGCGGCTGGTGCAGAAGCGTGACCCGGGCCGCCGGCGGCACGTTGAGCTCGGCGCGGGCCGAGCGAATCTCGGACACAAGGCGCACCACCCAGTTCATCTCGTTCGAGGCCCCGGGGTGCCTGCGGCGCCGCCGATACGTGGGCCATGGCGCCTCGATCAGCCGGTCGGCCCGTTCGGGCGCCAGCCGGCCCCACAGCTCCTCGGTGACGAAGGGCGCGATTGGGTGCAGGAGCATGAGGACCTGGTCGAGCGCCCAGGCCGCCGCCGCCCGCGTCTCCTGTTTCCAGTCCTCCCGCTCGCCGCCGAGGAATGGCTTGGCGAATTCCAGGTACCAGTCGCAGAACGTGCCCCAGACGAACTGGTAGAGCGTGTTGGCCGCCTCGTTGAACCGATAAGCCTCGAATGCCGCCTCCACCGCCCGGCCGGCCTCGGCCACCTCGTCGACGATCCAGCGGTTCACCGTCAACCCGACCTTGGCGGGATCGAATCCGGGGTCCGGCCGGCAGCCGTTCATCTCGCACAAACGCGCCGCGTTCCACAGCTTGGTTATGAAGTTGCGGTAGCCCGCAATACGGCTCTCGGAGAGCTTGAGGTCGCGCCCCTGCGCCGCCATCGCGGTCAGCGTGAACCGGAGCGCGTCGCCGCCGTACCGGTCGATGAGTTCGAGCGGATCGAGGATGTTCCCCCTCGACTTCGACATCTTCTGGCCGCGCTCGTCGCGCACCAGCGCATGGATGTAGACGGTGTGGAACGGCACCTCGCCCATGAAGTGGAGGCCCATCATCATCATCCGCGCCACCCAGAAGAAGATGATGTCGAAGCCGGTCACCAGCACGTCGGTCGGGTAGTAGCGGTCGAGCTCCGGCGTCGCCTCGGGCCAGCCCAGGGTCGAGAACGGCCACAGCGCCGACGAGAACCAGGTGTCCAGCACGTCCGGGTCGCGGCTGAGCGCCACCTCTTCGCCGTAGTGCGCCCGCGCCGCCGCCTCGGCCTCGGCCTCGGTCATCTCGACGAAGATCCGGCGGTCGGGCCCGTACCAGGCCGGGATCTGATGGCCCCACCAGAGCTGGCGCGAGATGCACCACGGCTGGATGTTGCGCAGCCACTCGAAATAGGTGTTCTCCCACTGCTTCGGGACGAAGCGGGTGCGTCCCTCCTCGACCGCTGCGATCGCCGGCCCGGCAAGCTTCGCCGCGTCGACGAACCACTGGTCGGTCAGCCACGGCTCGATCGCCACGCCCGAGCGATCACCGTAGGGCACGGTGTGCGCCAGCTCCTCGACCTTCTCGATGAGGCCGCGCTCCTGCATCTCGGCGATGATTTTCTCCCGCGCCTCATATCGATCGAGGCCGCGATAGGGCTCCGGCGCCGCATCGTTGATGCGCGCATCCTGCTCGAAGATGTTGATCTGCTCCAGCGTGTGCCGCCGGCCGACCTCGAAGTCGTTGAAGTCGTGCGCGGGGGTGATCTTCACCGCGCCCGAGCCCTGCTCCGGGTTGGCGTACTCGTCGGCGATGATGACGAGCCGCCGCCCGGTGGAGGGCTGGATGCAAGACTTGCCGATCAGCGCCGTGTAGCGGTCGTCGTCCGGATGCACCGCCACCGCGGTGTCGCCCAGCATCGTCTCCGGGCGGACCGTGGCAACAATAATGTATTTGTTTTCAGAGCCTTCCAGAGGATATTTAAAGTACCACATCTTGCCCTTGATCAGGCGCTGCTGAACCTCGAGGTCGGAGATCGCCGTCTCCAGCTTCGGGTCCCAGTTGACCAACCGCTTGTCGCGGTAGATCAAACCCTCCTTGTAGAGGTCGACGAACACCTTTCGCACCGCTGCCGAGAGACCCTCGTCCATGGTGAAGCGCTCGCGCGACCAGTCGGCCGAGGCGCCAAGGCGGCGGAGCTGGGTGGAGATGGCGCCGCCCGATTCCGCCTTCCATGCCCATACCCGGTCGATGAAGCCCTCGCGGCCGAGGTCGCGACGACTCAGACCCTCTTCGGCAAGCTGCAGCTCGACCACCATCTGGGTGGCGATGCCGGCGTGATCGGTGCCCGGCTGCCACAAGACGTCGCGGCCGCGCATGCGCTCATAGCGAATCAGGATGTCCTGCA
>JBHICX010000350.1:0-2752 GCA_046759805.1 Kiloniellales bacterium
CTTTTCCATCACAACGCCCTGTTGCGGGGCCTTGGCGCGAGTGAGGTGAGCCCCAAAGAGCTGCTGGAGGCGCTCATCGAGGTGGCGCCCAAGCTATTGCTCTATGCGGACAGCGTCTGGCAGCGGCTGGATGCGGCCCGGCGCGCCGGCAAGCGCATCCTGTTCGAGGGCGCGCAGGGCGCCATGCTGGACGTCGATCACGGCACCTACCCTTACGTCACCTCGTCCAACACCGTGGCCGGCCAGGCGGCGGTCGGATCGGGTCTGGGCCCCAAGGCCATCGACTACGTGCTCGGCATCACCAAGGCCTATACCACGCGGGTCGGCAGCGGCCCGTTCCCGACCGAGCAGGACAACGACATCGGCCGCCGGCTGGGCGAGCGCGGCCGCGAGGTCGGCACGGTGACCGGGCGGCTCAGGCGCTGCGGCTGGTTCGACGCGGTGCTGGTCCGCCAGGCGATCAAGGTGGGCGGCATCGACGGCATCGCGCTGACCAAGCTCGACGTGCTGGACGGGATGCGCCGGCTCAAGGTATGCACCGGCTACCGGCTCGACGGCCGCATCATTGACAACCTGCCGGCCGCCGGGACGGCGCAGGCCCGGGTCGAGCCGCACTACGAGACCGTCGAGGGCTGGAGCCAAAGCACCCACTCGGCGCGCTCCTGGGCCGACCTGCCGGCGACCGCGATCAAGTACATTCGTCGCATCGAGGAACTGATCGAGGCCCCCGTGGCCCTGGTGTCGACGAGCCCCGAGCGCGACGACACGATCCTGGTGCGCGATCCGTTCGAGGGGTGAGCACTGGGGTGGCCGCGAGGCCCGGTGCGGCGGGTCTTGGCGGGAGTCTTGGGCCGACGGCGAGACGCCGCGGTTATACCGAAATTCCTATGACTTGCGCCTTGGGCGGCCCCCTCACCCCAGTGTGGTTTTGGTATTAGGGGTTGAGGCGCTGCTCGATGGCCGCGTTCTTGATCGACTTCTGCAGCTTCTCGAAGGCCCGGACCTCGATCTGCCGGACCCGCTCGCGTGAGATGCCGTATTGCTGGCTGAGCTGCTCCAGCGTGGTCGGGTCGTCGCGCAGCCGCCGCTCGGTGAGGATGTGGCGCTCGCGTTTGTTCAACGTGGTCATGGCCTCGCGTAGGAGCGCGCTGCGTTTGCTGAACTCCTCGGTGCGGGCGAGCCGGGCCTCCTGGTTCTCCTGGTCGTCGACCAGCCAATCCTGCCATTCGCCCTCGCCCTCGTTTCTGAGCGGCGCGTTCAACGAATGATCGGGGCTGGACAGCCGGCGGTTCATGGTGATGACGTCTTGTTCGGGCACGTCCAGACGCCGGGCGATGCGTTTCACGGTGGCCGGCTCCAGATCGCCGTCGTCGATCGCCTTCATCTGGCCCTTGAGCTTGCGCAGGTTGAAGAACAGCTTCTTCTGCGCCGCCGTGGTGCCGATCTTCACCAGCGACCAGGAATGCAGGATGTACTCCTGGATGCTGGCGCGGATCCACCACATGGCATAGGTGGCGAGGCGGAAGCCACGGTCCGGGTCGAACCGCTTGACCGCTTGCATCATGCCCACATTGCCCTCGGAGATGAGCTCGCTCAGCGGCAGGCCATAGCCGCGGTAGCCCATGGCGATCTTGGCCACCAGCCGGAGATGGCTGGTCACCAGCTTATGGGCGGCCTCGGTGTCGCCATGCTCGCGCCACCGTTTGGCCAGCATGAACTCCTCGTCCGCGGCCAGCATCGGGAACTTGCGAATCTCCCGCAGATAATGGGTGAGATTCCCCTCCGGGCCGGGCTGAGGAATGGTGATCGCGGCTTTCATCCTGCGGGGCGCTCCCGTCGATCTCGTTCCGACCAACCTAACACCAAATCGCACCCGCGCAAAACGGGTGCCCCCGGTTTAGAGTCAGACCTTATATACGCTCTAATTCGCTGATCAATCTACTGATATCATTTGGCAATTGAGAAAAAAATTGCAACCTCTGCCGGGTCCTCGGGTGGTCGAAGCCAATCACATCTGCGTGTAGGGCCTGGCGGTCGAGGGCCTCGAGCCGGGCGCTGAGCACGGGCGTCAACCGTGCCCGGCGGCCGGCATGGGCGCCACCGTAGGTGCGGTCGCCGACTACCGGATGGCCGATCGAGGCCAGATGCACGCGGATCTGGTGGGTCCGGCCGGTCTCCAGGCGGCATTCGAGAAGGCTGGCCACCGGCTCCGTGGCGCCCTTGGCGGGGCCGTAGGCGGCCAGCACCCGGTAGCGGGTGGTCGCCGGCTTGCCGGTGCCCCGCACCACCGCCATGCGCTTGCGGTGGCGCGGATCGCGCCCGATATTGCCGGTGATCTCGCCCCGGCGCGGCCGCGGTGTCCCCCAGACCAACGCCTTGTAGGCGCGGTCCATGGTCCGGGCCTTGAACTGGGCGGCCAGCGCCCGATGCGTCCTATCGTTCTTCGCCACCACCATCAGCCCGCTAGTGTCCTTATCCAGGCGATGCACGATGCCGGGTCGGCGCACACCGCCGATCCCCGATAACGAAGCGCCGCAATGGGCGATCAACGCATTGACCAGGGTCCGGTCCGGATTGCCGGGCGCCGGATGCACCACCAACCCCGCCGGCTTATCTACGACCACCAGGTCGTCGTCCTCGTAGACCACCGCCAGTGGAATCGCCTGCGCCCGGGGAATCGCTGGCGCAGTCTCGGGCACGATGATGGCGAAAGTTTGGCCGGCGCGAACCGGTCGCGCCGGGTCGTCGATGA